>NZ_JBFTHX010000021.1:0-119261 GCF_056394465.1 Variovorax sp. 10N432 | reverse complement strand
GTGGGTAGCCCCCGCAGCGAAATAAAGGAGGAGCCGAAGGCGGGGGACATTCGCGGAGGGGGCTACCCACCGCCCTCMGCACGCGCCCCTGCAACTCGGCGGTGGAGAACCGCGAAGGACGCTACAACCCCAACTGAGTCAGCAACTGCCGCGCCGGCCAGCGTTCGCGGCGGGCCGGCCAGGCCTCCACCAGCTCGACCATCCGCGCATTGAGCGGCGCCTGCATGCCGTGGCTCTGGGCCAGCCGCACCACCTCGCCGCTGAGCACGTCGATCTCGGTCCGCCGGCCCAGCGCGAGGTCGTCCGCCATGCTGGAGCGCGCCTTGGCATCGATGCGCAGCATCCGCGCCGCGACCAGCCGGAACAGCGGCGTCGGCAGCCGCAGGATCGGCGGAATTCGCGCCGGCGGCACCGCGCCCAGTTGCGCCGGCGTGATGCCGGCGCGCCCGAGCACGGCCAGCGCCTCGTCGATCAGCGCCGCGAAGCAACGCCGGTAGCCGCGCTGCAACAACTCCTCGCGCAGCGGCAGGCCAGACAGTGCGTTGACCGGATTGTTGAGATTGAAGAGCAGCTTTCCCCACTGCACCGGCAGCAGGTCGGCATGCAAATCGATCGGCACCCCGGCGCGTTCGAACACCGCCACCCAGGGCCGCAGCGCGGCATCGTCCTGGGCCGCCAGCCGTCCTTCGGTGCCGCGATGGAAGGCCGCGGGCCCGACTTCGGCCACGTTGTAGGGCACCATGGCCGGCAGCACCCGCAGGCCCGGCCCGGCCTCGGCGGCGACGCGCGCGTTGGCCACGCCGTTTTGCAGCGACACCACGGGCGTGCCGGTCGGCAGCGCCGCGGCGAGTTCGACCGCGGCTTCGGCGGTGGCGCCGCTCTTGACCGTGAGCAGAACCAGTGCCGGCCGGATGTCGGTGGGGACGCGTTCGAAGAGATGCAGCTCGGCTGGCGGCACGTGGGTGCGACGGCCTTCGAGGTCGGTCAGCGTGAGGCCCTGCAGCGCCAGGGCACCGAGTACGCGCGGCCGGCCGACGAAGCCGACACGTACCCCCGATGCCGCCAGGCTGCCGCCGATGAACGAGCCGATGGTGCCGGCGCCCATCACGAGGATGTCGAGCGCCGCGTCGTCGCTCCCCATGGCTAGAGGCGCTCGGCGACCCAGCCTTGCACCGACTTCAGCGCCGCCGGGACGCCCGATGCGTCGGTGCCGCCGGCCATCGCCATGTCGGCCTTGCCGCCGCCCTTGCCGCCGACCTGCTGGGCGACGAAGTTGACCAGCTCGCCGGCCTTCACGCGGCCCATGGTGTCGGCCGTGACGCCGGCCGCGATCTGGACCTTGCCGCCGTCGACCGCCGCCAGGACGATCGCCGCGGTCTTGAGCTTGTCCTTGAGCTTGTCCATCGTGTCGCGCAAGGTCTTGGCGTCGGCGCCGTCGAGCTTGGCCGCCAGCACCTTGACGCCGTTGACGTCGACCGCCTGCGCCAGCAGCTCGTCGCCCTTGGACGAGGCGAGCTTGCCCTTGAGCGAGCCGACCTCGCGCTCCAGCGCCCTCACCTGCTCGAGCACCTGCGCGAGCCGGCCCTGCAGCTCCGAGGCCGGCGTCTTCAGCGTCGCGGCCGCGCTGTGCACCGTGGCCTCGAGCTGTTGCAGGTAGGCCAGCGCGTTGGCGCCGGTCACCGCCTCGATCCGGCGCACGCCGGCGGCCACGCCGCCTTCGCTGGTGATCTTGAAGAGCCCGATGTCGCCGGTGCGCGAAACGTGCGTGCCGCCGCAGAGCTCGCGGCTGCTGCCGATGTCGAGCACCCGCACGGTCTCGCCGTATTTCTCGCCGAACAGCATCATGGCGCCGGTCTTCTGGGCCGACTCCATGTCCATCAGCCGGGCCTGGGTCGCGTGGTTGGCGAGGATCTCGGCATTCACGCGGCGTTCGATCTCGAGGATCTGGCCGGAGGTGACGGCGGCGTTGTGCGCGAAGTCGAAGCGCGTCTTGTCGGCGTCGACCAGCGAGCCCTTCTGCTGCACATGCTCGCCCAGCACCTCGCGCAGCGCCTTGTGCATCAGGTGGGTCGCGCTGTGGTTGCGCATGGTGGCGGCGCGGCGATCGGTGTCGACCCGGGCCGTGACCGCATCGCCGACCTTCAGCGTGCCCTGGGTCTGGGTGCCGTGGTGGCCGAACACGTCGGCCTTGATCTTCTGCGTGTCCTCGACGCCGAACTGCAGGCCTTCGGCCACCAGCACGCCCTGGTCGCCGACCTGGCCGCCGCTCTCGGCGTAGAACGGCGTGGTGTCGAGGACCACGATGCCCGGCTGGCCTTCGTTCAACTGGGCAACCGGCGCGCCTTCGAAGTACAGCGCGACCACGGTCGCCTTCTCTTCGAGATGCTCGTAACCCGTGAAGACGTTGCCGGCGCCGCCATATTCGACGGCACGTTCCATCTTGAACTTGCCGGCCGCGCGGCCGGCGGCCTTCTGCTTTTCCATGGCGGCGTTGAAGCCGGCCTCGTCGACCGCGACGTTGCGCTCGCGGCAGACGTCCGCCGACAGGTCGAGCGGGAAGCCGTAGGTGTCGTGCAGCTTGAAGGCGACCTCGCCAGGCAGCACCTTGGCGCCGTCGGCCAGTGCCGCATCGAGGATTTCCATGCCGTTGGCCAGGGTCTCGAAGAAACGCTCTTCCTCGGCCTTCAGGGTGGCGGTGATGCGTTGCTCGTCGGCGCGCAGCTTGGGATAGGCATCGCCCATCAGCGCCACCAGGTCGGGCACCAGCTTGTGGAAGAAGGGTTTCTTCTGGCCCAGTTTGTAGCCGTGGCGGATGGCGCGGCGCACGATCCGGCGCTGCACGTAGCCGCGGCCTTCGTTCGACGGGATCACGCCGTCCGCCACCAGGAACGCCGTGGCGCGGATGTGGTCGGCGATCACGCGCAGGCTCTTGTTGCCCAGGTCCTTCTCGCCGGTCTCGCGCGACGCCGCCTTGATGAGCGCGTCGAACAGATCGATCTCGTAGTTGCTGTGCACGTGCTGCAGGATCGCGGCCAGCCGCTCGAGGCCCATCCCGGTGTCGACGCAGGGCGCCGGCAGCGGCTTGACGCTGCCGTCGGGCTGCATGTCGAACTGCATGAACACGTTGTTCCAGATCTCGATGTAGCGGTCGCCGTCTTCGTCGGGGCTGCCGGGCGGGCCGCCGGCGATCCCTGGGCCGTGGTCGTAGAAGATCTCGCTGCACGGACCGCAGGGGCCGGTGTCCGCCATCATCCAGAAGTTGTCGGACATGTAGCGGCCGCCCTTGTTGTCGCCGATGCGCACCACGCGCTCGGGCGGCAGGCCGATTTCCTTGGTCCAGATATCGTAGGCCTCGTCATCCTCGATGTAGACGGTGGCCCAGAGCTTCTCGGCGGGCAGCTTGTAGACCTCGGTCAGGAGCTCGAACGCCCACTTGAGCGACTCGCGCTTGAAGTAGTCGCCGAAGCTCCAGTTGCCCAGCATCTCGAAGAAGGTGTGGTGGCGCGCGGTGTAGCCGACGTTCTCGAGGTCGTTGTGCTTGCCGCCGGCGCGCAGGCAGGCCTGGACCGAGGCGGCGCGCACGTAGGGGCGGCGGTCGCTGCCGAGGAACACGTCCTTGAACTGGACCATGCCGGAGTTCGTGAACATCAGGGTCGGGTCGTTGCCCGGCACCAGCGAACTGGAGGGCACGACGGTGTGGCCCTTGGTCGCGAAGAAATCGAGGAACGACTTGCGGATGTCGGCGACGCTGAAGGTGGGCTGGCTCATCTTGGGTTTTCGCTTGTGCAACGGCGGCCGGATGGGGGCAGCCCCTGCTTCGAACCCACCTGACTGCTTGATCTGCTGGAGCCTGCGATTATAGGTTTCGGGCCTGCCCGCCCGCGTCGGCCCCTTCGAGTATCTCGGCGGCACGCCGGAACCGCAGCGTCTGCATCGCCCGCTCGAGGGCGCCGAAGCGCTGCTCGCCGAGATGGGCCCGCAGCGCCGGCGCCAGTTCGTCGAGGCGCGGCAGCGCGGAGGCGCTGCGCTCGCGCAGGGCGTCGATCAGCGCCGCCAGGTCTTCGGGACGCAGGACGGACACCACCGGCGCCGCCGCCGGGGCCGGGGCCGGCGGCGCCGCGTCCTCCGGCGCCCCCGCCAGCCCCCCTGCCCGCGCCTGGTCAACGCAGCGCCGCACCGTGCGCATGAGCACTTCGGCGTCGAAGGGCTTGCTGACGAAATCGTTCATGCCGGCCTCGAAGGCCCGCAGGCGCTCGGCCACCAGCGCGCTCGCGGTCAGCGCGATCACCGGCAGCGCGATCAGGCCGAGTTCGCCGCGGATCAGCCGGGTCGCCTCGTTGCCGTCGAGCGCCGGCATGTGCACGTCCATCAGCACCACGTCGAAGGCGGCGGGGTCCGCCCGAAGCTTCTCGACCGCCTCGCGGCCGTCCTTCGCCAGGCTGACCTCGGCGCCCGCGCGCACCAGGATGCTCTGGCAGACCAGCAGGTTGACCGGGCTGTCGTCCACCACCAGCACCCGGATGTCCGCCAGGTCGGCCTGCGCGGGCGCCGCCGTCGCCGTGTCGTCGGCGATCTCCAGCGGGAGCACGACCCAGAAGTCGCTGCCCTTGCCCGGCGTGCTCGCGACGCCGATCTCGCCGCCCATCAGTTCGGTCAGCTGCTTGACGATCGAAAGCCCCAGCCCGGTGCCGCCGAAGCGGCGCGTGGTGGAGGTGTCGGCCTGCGTGAAAGGCGCGAAGATCCGGTCCAGCACCTGCGCCTCGATGCCGATGCCGGTATCGATCACGGCAAAGCGCAGGCGCACCCGCCGGCCCTGCCGCTCCTCGATCGTCACGCACAGGCGCACCGCGCCCTCGGCCGTGAACTTGACTGCGTTGCTCATCAGGTTGACCAGGATCTGGCGCAGCCGCGTCTGGTCGCCGCGCAACTGCGCCGGCAGGCCGTCCTCGCGCTCCAGCCGCAACGCGATGTCCTTGCCGCCGGCATTGACCGAGGCCATCGACATGACGCCCTCGAGCAGCTCCTGCAGCTTGAAGCCGGATTCGTCGAGCGCCATCTCTCCGGCCTCGATCTTCGAGATGTCGAGGACATCGTTGATCACGCCCAGGAGTGCGCTGCTGGCGGCGTCGATCTTCTGCAGGAAGTCGCGCTGCGTGTCGTCCAGCCGGGTCTGCCGCAGCAGGTAGGCCAGCCCGATCACGGCGTTCAGCGGCGAGCGGATCTCGTGGCTCATGTTGGCCAGGAATTCGCTCTTGGCCCGGTTCGCCGACTCGGCCTGCGCGCTGCGTTCCTTGAGCGCCAGGTTCAGCACCTCGAGCTGCTCCTGCGCCCGGCGCATGTCGGTCACGTCCACCGCCACCGAGATGAAGCCCTGCACCACGCCGGCCTCGTCGCGGTCGGGAATGTAGTGCAGCCAGTAGTGCGCGACCGATCCGTCGGCCAGGGTTCGCGTGCGCATCACGCGCTGCTCCTCGCCGGCGAGCGCGGCGCGCATGTGGGGCTCGTTGATGCCGAACTGCTCGGGGCCGAGCAGCTCCAGCTGCGTGGTGCCGACCATCTGCTCGGCCGAGCGTCCCAGCCAGCGCTGGTAGGCGCTGTTGGCGAAGGTGCAGCGCATGTCGGTCGTCCAGTAGGCGACGATGCCCGGGATGTTGTCGGTCACGATGCGCATGAAGCGTTCGTTGCTGCGCAGCTTTTCTTCGGCCAGCTTGCGCTCCGAGAGGTCGGAGCCGATCGCGATGAAGCCGACCACCGCGTTGGCATCGTCGCGCAGCGGGCTCACGTTCAGGTGCACGGGCAGGCGGCGGCCGTCCTTGCGCACCCAGGTCCAGTCCCGGGGATGGGCGCCGAATCCGCCCTCGGCATGGGCGAAGACCTCGCCGACGCGCAGCGGCCGGTCGAGCCCGGCGGCGAGTGCCTCTGCGCGGGCACGGACTTCGGCCGGGTCGTGGAACCGGATCATCTCGAAGCGGTCGACCACCTCGCCCGCCGTGTAGCCCAGCAGGGCTTCGGCCGCGGGGTTGAACAGGGTCACCACGCCGTCGACGTCGGTCGCGATGATGGCGCTCGCGGCATCGGCCAGGATGGCGCGCTCGCGCGTCGACAGGGCCACCAGCTGCGCCGTGCGTTCGCTCACCTGCTGCTCGAGGGTCGCGTTGAGCTCGAGGATGCGCGCCTTGGTCGCTTTCTCGTGCGTGATGTCGCGCACGGTCTGGGCAGCGCCGATCACCCCGCCATCGGCCGATCGGATCGGCGCTGCCGCCACGGAAACCGCCACCGGCATCCCGTCGCGGTGCCGCCGGAAGGTCTCGAACGCGGCCACCGATCGGCCTTCGGCGACGTGGCGCAGCAACGCCTCTTCTTCGTGCTGGTGGTCGGCCGGCATCAGCAGGGCGTGGGTCACCCGTCCGATCGCCTCTTCGGCTGAGTAGCCGAAGATCTTCGCCGCGGCGTCATTCCAGTCGGTGATCCGTCCGTCCAGGCCGCAGCCGATGATGGCGTCGTTGGAGCTGGTCACGATGGCCGCCAGCCGTGAGCGCTGTTCACTTTCGCGCAGCTTGCGGCGCTCGGTCAGCTGGCCGATGAAGGACAGCAGCGCCACCAGCAGGGCCACCGTCGCGACGATCAGGAACACCGGCCAGGGGCTGCGCAGGTTGAGCTGCTTCAGGAACTGCGGCTTGGCCACCACGTCCACTTTCCAGGTCCGCCCGTAGAGCTCCAGCGGCAGCACGCTCCTGAGCTGGCCGGCCGCGGCCGGCTGCTGGGGCGAGACGAAGAAGAGATCGGGCTCGGCGCCGTCCGTCGCGTCGGCCAGGCTGATCGCGAACTGCCCCCCCTCGAAGTCGAAATCCTTCAGCACCTCGGCGGGCACGACCGGCGTGTAGATCCAGCCGATGGTCTCCTCGGGCGTGCCCCGTGCCGGCAGCGACCGTCGATCGCGCTGCTGGAGCGCGTCGAGCGGCGCTTCGATCTCGTAGACCGGCAGCAGCAGCAGCACCGAGCGCGGCCCCGGCGAGGACTGCACCAGCGTGATCGGCGCCGTCATCGCGATCTCGCCGGACCGCATCGCGCGCTCGGCGGCCGCGCGGCGTCGCGGCTCGGAAGCGAGGTCGAGCCCGATCGCGGGAACGGCGGAATCGGAGGGCTCGAAGTACTGGATGACGAAGCGCTCGCCCGCGTTGGGTCCGATCTGGTGGATGTGGAAGTCAGGCTTGCCGTCGCGTCGGGCGGCGGCGACGAAGTCCGCCTCATGGTCGACCGGCACGCGGCGCACGAAGCCGAATCCGCTGGCGCCCGGGAACTCGCGCTCGATGTCCTGCGACGCGCTGTACTGCGCAAAGTGAAGCCGCGTGATGCCGGCCTCGCCGCCGGCCGCGATCACCGCACCGCGCGCGCCGCGCAAGCCGTACTCGAAGGCATGCATGCGGGCTGCCACCCGCTCCACCGCGCGCTGCGAGATGGCCTCGAAGCGCGTTTCGGCCAGCGACTTGTTGTAGCTGGCCTGCCAGAAAGCGGCGCCCGCGGCCACGCACAGCCCGACGGCGAGCCACACCAGCGAGCGCAGCGACTCACGCAGCGACATCGGCGGCGTCAATCTAGACCCGCAAGAGACGCTTGAGCTTGTTCGACAGCCGTTGCGGTGTGGTCCATCCGTTGGCCTTGTACATGCGCCGCGAGCGCCAGCGCTCGATGTCTTCGTCGGGCGAACCGGATCCCGCGTTGGCCCGGATGCAGCCGAGCAAGGCATCGGCGTAGTAGCCGATCAGGAGGTCGGGATGAAAATGCTGCTTCCAGGCTTCGTAGGCGCGGGCGCCCATCTCCTCGTGGCGGCCCGAATGCGCCTGGAGGATCGTTTCGAGCGAGCCCAGGTCGCGCTCCCTGACGCGCAGCGAGAACGCCTGCCAGTCGGGTCCCGCCGGCTCGACGAACTCGTCGGCGAGGATCACCGGCGCGACGCCCAGCGCCATGCTCTCGAAGATCCGCATCGACGCGGCCGCCCATCCGCCCGGGCACAGCGAGAACTGGCCGGCGCGCAGCAACTCGACGTAGCGAAGCTTTTCGTCGGCACCGTGGTTGAGCCAGCTTTCGGTCGATTCGATCTTGAAGCGGGTCGACGCGGCATAGAGATCCAGCAGGCGGCCCCTCACCCGCCGGTTGGACTTGGGATTGCCGCGCCAGGTGCCCAGGAAGGCGGCCGGGCCGCGCGAGCTTCCTGCATGCGCGAACACCAGCTCGTTGGGCTGCGAGAGGAAAGGCGTCGCCGCGTGCAGCGTTGGATCGAACCGGCTTCGCGGCAGGCAGTTGTAGATGCCGCGCAGCAAACCAGCGGCGGCATCGTCGCAGTTGACGCTGTAGACCTTGTGGGAGAAGCGGCCGACCACCGGATCGGCGATGAGCTTGTCGATGTAGCGCCACTCCCTGAAGGCCCACGGCTCGCGGATCACCAGGGCATCGGCCAGGGCCGGGTCCTCTTCTTCGACGACGCCCGGGCGCTTCAGCAGCTCGGCCCTGAGGGATTCGATCAGCGAGGTGTCGGTGCTGGCCAGGGGCGTGGAATCCGGCTTCAGAAATCGAAGTTTCATGGAATGGGACCCATCGGCGCTGCGAGCGGCGCAGGAAGTGGAGCGGGTGAAGGGAATCGAACCCTCGTATGAAGCTTGGGAAGCTGCCGTTCTACCATTGAACTACACCCGCATTCCTGGACAGCAGCATTCTAGCCACCACCGCCGGCCGTCTCGCCGGCGCCTCATGCTGCCTCAAATAGTGTCACGTTGTAATGCAAAAGTGATATAAATGTAGCATCCAGTTACCGACCTTCACCGCGGCTGTCCGTCGGCGCCGAAAACCCCGTCCAGACCCTTGTCCTGGGAATGAAATGACCAGAGTTCCTGAACTGACCGGCCTTCGGTGCGTCGCCGTGATGATGGTGGTGTTCGGACACGCGCACGACACGGCGCCCGACGGCTACCACGGATGGCTCGCGCCGCTCAACTTCTTCTCGAGCGGAGCGTTGGGCGTGCAGATCTTCTTCGTCCTGAGCGGTTTCCTGATCACCGGCATCCTGGAGGCCGAGTTCAGGAGCAGGAGCCGGATCGACCTCTGGCAGTTCTACCTGCGGCGCGCGCTGCGGATCTGGCCGGCCTTCTATGCCTTCCTCATCGTGCTGGTCCTGCTGTCGTACGCCGGGCTGATCGATATCGCATGGCAGCAATTCGTCTTTGCCGCAACCTACACCTGGAACTACGCGGAAATGCTGGGGATCGGGCCGGTCAACAACGCCCACCTCGAAGGCGCCTGGTATCTCGGCCATTTCTGGAGCCTCGCGCTCGAAGAGCAGTTCTACTGGTTCTGGCCACCGCTGCTGATCTTCATCCTGCTGCGCAAGAGCGAGAAGCTGCTTCCCGTGCTCATCCTTGCCATCCCGATGGTCAGGGTCGTGTCCTACTTCCTGGCGCCCGGCCTTCGAGGCCAGTTGGGAATGATGCTGCACACGGGTGTCGACTCGATCCTGATCGGCTGCTACGCCTCGTTGAAGCGAGAGCCGATCAAGGCTTTTCTCGATTCGGTCAAGTACCGGAATCTGCTGGTGGGCCTGTTGTTCGTCCTGCTGCTGGCACTGCCCTCGGTGAACCTGGGCAGGTACTGGTCGAACACCTATGGAACCACCTTCAACGCCGCCCTCATGGCGCTGATCGTCGTCGCACTCACCCACCTGAAGAATTTCTGGCTGTGCGGGTTGCTGCGCACCCGGGTGTTCGTCTTCGTCGGCACGATTTCGTACAGCCTCTACCTTTGGCAGCAGCTGTTTCTGCACAACGCTTCGCCCGCCACCTGGGGCTTCCCACTCAACATCGTGCAGGCGTTCGCGGCCGCCACGCTGAGCTACTGGCTGATCGAGACGCCCTTCCTCAAGCTCAAGGACGGACTGCACGCGATGCGGCGCTACGCAAAGCCGAGCCGGCGCGATGCGTGAGGGCTTCCGCCCGGCCCGGCCGCGGCCGGATGCCATGACGACGAACGCGTCTCACTCGCCGAATTCGCTCAAAAGCCCTTGCATCTCGTCGTCGAAGCCGGCCACGGGCTGCGCCTTGGCCAGGGCCATCCAGACCGCGAACGGGATTCTCGGCAGCGGGCGGTGCGCCGCCGAGCGCGCGACCACCAGCCGCCCCTGCTGCGCGATCAGCACGCCGCATTCGGCCGGGATCTCGTCCGGCTCGCCGATCGGACGCCCCTTGGCGTCGCAGCCCAGCACGTACCAGCACTCGCCGCCGAGGTCCAGGTAGGCGGCGCGCTTGTCGGGCTTGCGAAGGTCGCTCAGCAGGTCGGCCCGGTTGACCTTGACCTCGTGCACGATCGGCTGCGCATAGGCCTCGACGCTGGTGTTGCGGATCGAGAAGACATCGGGCCGGGCGATGCACCAGCGTGGCTTGTCGCCCTCGGCCGCACCGGCCAGGCGGGCCCGCAGGCTCAAGCCGCGCCAGGCCAGGCGCCCGGCGCGCGTCATCTCGCGCGCGACCTGCTCGACCAGCGCTTCGTGCCGCGACAGCGCGGCCCGGTTGACCACGCCTGTGCGCGCCAGCTGGGCGATGCCCGCATCGGTCAGGCGCAGGGTCTCGTGGCCCTGGGCCGAACGCACGCGCGCCAGCAAGCCCGCGGCGAGCAGGTCGACTTCGATCGCGTCGCAGCAGGGCCAGCCGGCCGAGCGATGGACCTCGCGCAGCCGCCGCGCATGCAGCCGGCCGAGCGCCGACGCGCCCGGCGGCGGGTCGGCGACCGGTGGTGGCGCACCCGGCTCGACCTGCGGCGGGTCGACAGCCGGCGGGTCGCCCGCGGGAGCGGGCGGCGGGAGGGTGGGCGGCGGCACCGGCAGGTCGGGCGCCGGGGGCGGCGGCCCGATCGGCGCACCGACACGGGTGGGCTGCAAGGCGATGGCGTTCATCGCGACAGGTTAGCGAAAACTCGAGCGATCGGATGCTGGTCGACAACCCGGCTGCGCTCTGCGGCTTCTAGAACCAGCCGAGCGCGGCTGCCGCCATGAAGGCGCCGCCGACCGCCACGCTGAGCCAGTGCGCCACATCGGCGACGGCGTCCCAGGCGCGGTAGCGGTCTTCGGCCGCGCGGACGAAGAATTCGGCGATCGGATCGGTGCGATCGGCGCGGTGCCCCAGCGCAGGCGCAGGCGTGGGCGCCGGCCTTGCTTCGGCGGCCCGCGTTGCGGGCGCGTGCGCGCCCGGCACGGTCGTCGCACCGCTGTTCGCACCTTGAAAATTCAGCACCATGATCGCACCTCGTCGTGCGTCGATGCTAGACCTGCAGACGCCTTCTCCTCGATGAAATCGAGTGCGGGCATTGATGCGCAACCGACATGAGTCCGCCTGCCCATCCGGGCAGTTACCGCGGGCCTTGTGGCTTCCCACAATGAAGCCATCTAAGGAGCTCCCATGTCCATCGACCCTTCTTCCCCGACGCTGATCGAACAGTTGTCGACCGCCATGGCCGGCGCCGTGGCCCAGGCCTCGCGCAGCGTGGTCGCGGTGCAGTCCGTGCCACCGGGGCGGGTACGCGCCAGCGGATTCGCCTGGCGCGAAGGGCTGATCGTGACCTGCGAGGAAGCGATTCCCGACGAGGTGGAACTGGCCGTCGGGCTGCCCGATGGCAGGCACGCGGCCGCAACGCTGGTCGGCCGCGATCCCGCCACGGACATCGCGCTGCTGCGCATCGCCGGCGCCTCGCCCACTCCCGCCGCCTTCGATGCACCGCCGGTGCAAAGCGGCGCCATCGCGCTCGGCGTCGGCGCCGCCGACGGCACCACGGTCGCGGCCGCCGGCGTCGTGGCGCTGGCCGGACCGGCCTGGCGCAGCCTGCGCGGCGGCGACATCGACGCCCGGATCGAACTCGACCTGCGACTGCGGCGCAGCGCCGAAGGCGGCCTGGCGCTGGATGCGCGCGGCCGGGCCATCGGCATGACGGTGTTCGGCCCGCGCCGCCGCGTGCTGGTGATCCCGGGCCCGACGATCGAGCGCGTGGCCGGCCTGCTGGCGGCCCACGGCCGGGTGCCGCGCGGCTACCTCGGCCTGGCGCTGCAAGCGGTGAAGGTCGAGCCGACGGGCTTCGGCGCCATGGTGATGGGCGTGGCCGCCGACGGCCCCGGCGCGGCCGCCGGACTGCGCCAGGGCGACCTGCTGCTGGCCTGGAACGGCGAGCCGGTGCACAGCGTGCGCCGGCTGCTGCGCGCGCTCGGTCCGAGCAGCGTCGGCAGCGTGGTCCGGCTGTCGCTGCAACGAGGCGGCGAGCCGCTCGAGGCGCAGCTCATCGTGGGCGAAAGGCCGGCCGATTGAGCATGACGACCGCGCAGGACCCGATCGTGATCGCGCTCGACATCGCCGACCCGCGACTGTCGGAGCGTCTGCTCGCGCTGTTGGCGCCCCTGCCGGAACTGCGGCTGGCGCGGCCCGGCGAGCCGGCCGACCTGCGGCTCGCAACGGCCCCCGCGCAGCCCGCGCCCGAGCCCGACACGGCCCTGACCCGGCGCGAACTCGAGGTGCTGGACCTGCTGGCCGAGGGCGCCTCGAACAAGGGCATCGCGCGCCGGCTGGGCATCTCGGTCCACACCGCCAAGTTCCACGTCGGCTCGCTGCTCGACAAGCTCGACGCCACCGGCCGCACCGACGCCGTGGCCCAGGCCGTGCGCCAGGGCGTCATCCATCTTTGAGGATTCCCATGTTCGACGAACGCCCCGCCACCGACGCCCCCGACGAAAGCGGCCTGCCCGAGGCGCCGCAGGAGGCGCTGCTCGACGCCTACTCGCGCGCGGTAGCCGGCGTGGCCGACAGCGTCGGTCCCGCAGTGGTGCGGGTGCAGAGCGGCCCGCCGGGGAGGCGCGGCGGGCTGGGCTCGGGCGTGGTCATCGCCAACGACGGGCTCGTGCTGACGAACAGCCACGTGGTCGCCGGCGCGCGCCGCGTGCGCGTGGGCAGCACCGAAGCCGGCGACCGCGAAGCCGAGGTGATCGGCGACGATCCCGCGACCGATCTCGCGCTGCTGCGCGTGGAACTGCCGCGCGGCGCCGCCACTGCCCGGCTCGGCGATTCGAAGATGCTCAAGCGCGGCCATCTGGTGGTGGGCATCGGCAATCCGCTGGGCTTCGAATCGACGATCACCGCGGGCATCGTCTCGGCGCTCGGCCGTTCCCTGCGCTCGCAGAGCGGGCACCTGATCGACGACGTGATCCAGACCGACGTGGCGCTGAACCCCGGCAACTCCGGCGGCGCCCTGGTGGCGGCTTCGGGCCAGGTGGTGGGCATCAACACGGCGATGATCGCGGGCGCGCAAGGGCTCGCGTTCGCGGTATCGAGCAACACCGCGGGTTTCGTGATCGGCGAGTTCATCGCCCATGGCCGCGTGCGGCGCGCGCACCTCGGCATCGCGGCGCAGACGGTGCCGCTTCCACGCCGCGTCGCCCTCGCGATCCACTCGGGCGCGAATGCGGTGCGCATCGGCGAGGTGCAACCCGCAAGCGCGGCGGAGCAGGCAGGACTGCGTGTCGGCGACGTCCTCGTGGCGCTGGACGGCAGGGTGGTCGCGGGTGCAGACGACCTGCTGCGGCTCTTGAGCGCAGACCGCATCGGCCGCAGCGTGGAGGTGTCGGTGTTGCGCGATGGGCGGCTCATCACGCGATCGGTGACGGCGCAGGAGCGGCCAGCGCCGCGATAGAACGGCGACTTGCGATCGATGCGAAGCCATTCGCGCCTCGCATCTCCAAGAAAACCCCTTGATTCAATTGAGTCATTTCTCTGCGTTGGAGCTTTGTTTCCTATTTTTATTGGGAATGAGTATTCGCCTTTTCAGATTTATCTGATTAACGCCAGTGAAAGATAGTTTGATACTTGGATCCGCTTCTTCTCGATTGAGATGAAGCAGCGCAATCCTGACCTTGAAAATTCGCGTTCTCGCCTGTGGGAACCGCACTGAGAGCCGTTGCATTTGGGGTTTTATTCGACCTCCGATAACCGCTCGATTGTTTCAGTCCCGTGAACATCACGATCGCATTTCACAGGGTTTATACGCATATAACTGTGGCGGGTTGTCGCTAGCAGAACAGTGCCAACTGATCCGTTCGGCCGGGATCCATGCGTGACCGGTCGAGACATTCTTCAAAACCAGATCCAGGAACGAATCCAAAAATGAATCCCTCGAAACTCATCGCAGCCGCCGCCCTTTCGGTTCTCGCCGTCGCCGGCGCTCAAGCCGAAACCTACGGCGGCGTGCATGCCCCCGTTTCGGCCAACAGCCGCGCCGATGTCCAGTCCCAGGCCGTGATCGCCGCTCGGAGCGGGAATCCGTACAGCGATGCCGCTTCGTCGCACGTGGCGCCGGCGCTGACTGCTTCGGCCGACCGCTCGGGCGTTCGCGCCGCTGCCATTGCGGCAGCCCACTCGCCGAACCAGAACGAGTATCGCGAAGCGTTCGTGAACAGCACGCTTCCGTCACAACTCAAGGCAACCGGGTCGGACGCGCGGCACGCCGGCCGGTAATTTCCCGCCGAATCAACCCACGGCCCGCTGCCGACCGCGGGCCTTTTTTTTGCCCTTCCCTCCATGACGGTCTCCGAACGCGGAGCGGGCTTCTCGTCATCTCTCAGCGCATCCTCTTGCAACCCGCTACCCCCATCCCCGCGCCGAGGCGTTCCATCGACTTCGCAGCCTTCGCGCCGCTGGTCCTCGGCCTCGTCATCGCCATCGACTATTTCGACAGCGCCCTGTTTTCTTTTTTCTCGAGCTATATCGCGGGCGGTGTGAGCGCCACCGCCGACGAGCTCATCTGGGCCTCGAGCGCCTATGCGCTGTGCGCAGTGCTCGGCATTCTTCAGGAGCACGCCTGGGTCGAACGCGTCGGATACCGTCGCTACATTGCCACCTGCATGTTCGCCTTCGGCATTGGCGGAATCTGCGCGGCGCTCGCCGAGACGCCGATTCAGCTCATGTTGGCGCGCGGCTTCCAGGGCTACTTCGTCGGCCCCATGCTCGGCGCCTGCCGCATCCTCATCCAGGTCGGCATCCCGCCTCGACGCCAGCCCTCGGCGCTGAGCTCCTTCGCGGTGTCCGTCACCTTCGCCGGTGCGCTCGCATCGATCATCGGCGCATTCCTCGTCACCCACTTCGAATGGCGCTCGCTCTTCGTCGTCTCCGTGCCTTTCGCGGCGCTTGCCGGCTTTGCCGCGCTTCGCACGCTGCCCGACGTAGGCGACCTCGAGCCGCACGAAAGAACCGAGCCCCACTACGTCGCCTGCATCGTGTTCGCGCTCACTCAGGCGGCGCTGCAGGTGGTCGTCACCCGGACTCGCTTCGAGCTCTTCTCCGGCTCGCCCACGCTCATCGGACTCACCATCGCGAGCGTCGCAGGCATCGCGTGGTTCGCCTGGCACCAGTGGCGCCATCCTGCGCCGCTCATGCGCTTGAGCGTGCTGCGCGAATCGAGCTTTCAGGCCGGACTGGCGCTCTACATCGTCTTCTACTACCTCTCCACGGGCATGAGCTTGCTGCTGCCCCGCCTCATGGAAGGCGGCCTCGGTTTCACTGTCGGCGACACTGGCTACTTCACCGGTTCGATGTCCCTCCTGGGTGCATTGACCATCTTCCTGCACCTCAAGTACGCGCGGCGCGTCAAGCGCCAGCGCTGGCTCGTCGTCTCGGGTTTTGCCTTCGCTACCCTCTCGGCCTGGTGGTTCACGCAGATCACGCCGCAGGTCGACCGCCTGCACCTCGTGGTGCCGCTGGTGCTCTACGGCACCATTCCGCTGTTCGTCATGCTGCCAGTCGGGGGCATGACCTTCCGCGCCTTCAACGACGACGCCTTTGCCCACAGCTACCGGCTCAAGAACCTCGTGCGCCAACTCGCCATCTCGTTCGCGACCGCCACCTTCATCGCGTTGCAGCAGCACCGCATCGCGCTGCACGAAACGCGGTTGAGCGAAGCCACGACCCCTTCGAATCCGGGTTTTGTGCAAGCGCTCGACGCACTCACACGCGGTTTCGTTGCCACGGGCCACGCGGCGGCCGAGGCACACACGATGGCGCTGGCCAGCCTCGCGCGCGTGATGGAACAGCAGGCCACGTTCATGGCCTCGCTGGACGGGTTCGAGGTCCTCGCCGTCATTGCGGTCCTGGCAGGCATCTACGCCGCCTGGCACCGCAGGATCGGCTGAGTCATACCGGCCGAAATGACAAGTCGACTTCGCGCTGGAGCGCTTAGTGGAAATCCCTGCTCTTGTTGCTGTCCGCCAGCCGCCCGAGCAGCGGCGTCAGGTCCTTGAAGCCGGTCGCCACCAGGTGGCGCACCTCGCCGCCGCTGTCGACGTCGCGCTGCCAGGTGCCCTGCACCGCCAGCAGCTGCGACTTGAGCAGCGGCTCGCGCCAAGCCTCGACCACGTGGCTCCAGACGATCACGTTGACGTTGCCGGTCTCGTCCTCGAGCGTGACGAAGATCGTGCCGTTGGCGGTCTGCGGACGCTGGCGGCCCTTGACGATGCCGCAGGCGCGCACGGTCTGGCCGCTGGGCAGCGGGCGCAGCTGCTCGGCGCTCATGAGCCGCATCCGCGCCAGCCGCGAACGCAGCAGCGCCAGCGGATGGCGGCGCAGCGTGAGACCGAGCGAGGCGTAGTCGCCGACGATCTCCTCGCCCTCGGGCGCGGGCGTCAACTGCAAGGACGGCTCGTCGATCGGCACGCCCTTGAGCAGGGCCGGCGCGCGGCGCTGCGCGGTGGCATCCCACACCTGCTGCCGGCGATGGCCCGAGAGCGACATCAGGGCATCGGCCGCGGCCAGCGCCGCCATGTCCCGGGCATCGAGTTCGGCCCGCAGCGCCAGGTCTTCGGTGCTGGTGAAGGCCGCCTGGGCGCGTGCCGCCAGCAGGCGCTTCGCCCCCGCCTCGCTGAGGCTGGCCACGCGCTTCAGGCCCAGCCGAACGGCCGGCGGGTTGTCGTTGCCCAGGCGCTCGGCATGGCGCGCATCGGTGCCGGGCGGCATGCGCGGCGCATCGGGGGCGCGCGCCTCGAGCGTGCTGTCCATGTCGCTGGCCGTGACGTCGACCGGCCGCACCTCGACACCATGGCGCCGCGCATCCTGCACCAGCTGCGACGGGCTGTAGAAGCCCATCGGCTGGGCATCGAGCAGCGCGGCCAGGAAGCAGGCGGGTTCGTGGCGCTTGAGCCAGGCGCTGACGCAGACCAGCAGCGCGAAGCTGGCCGCATGGCTTTCGGGAAAGCCGTAGTCGCCGAAGCCGAGGATCTGCTTGAAGATCGCCTCGGCGAAGCTGCGCTGATAGCCCCGCCCGACCATGCCCTCGACGAGCTTGTCGTGGAACTTGCCGAGGCCGCCCTTGCGCTTCCAGGCGGCCATGGCGCGGCGCAGCTGGTCGGCCTCGTCGGCCGTGAACTCGGCCGCGATCATCGCGATCTGCATCACCTGCTCCTGGAAGATCGGCACCCCCAGCGTGCGCTCCAGCGCGGGCCGCAGCTCTTCCTTCTCGTAGTGGATCGCCAGCCCCTTGCTCACCCGCTCGCGCTGCTTCAGGTAGGGGTGCACCATGCCGCCTTGTATCGGCCCGGGCCGCACGATCGCGACCTCGATCACCAGGTCTTCGTAGGTGCGCGGCTTCAGGCGCGGCAGCATCGACATCTGGGCCCGGCTCTCGATCTGGAACACGCCGACCGTGTCGGCGTCGCAGACCATATCGAACACCTTCGGATCGTCGTGCGGCACCTGGTGCATCTCGATCGTGCTGCCGCGCCAGCGGTTCATGAGCTCGAGCCCGCGGCGGATGGCGCTCAGCATGCCGAGCGCGAGCACGTCGACCTTGAGCATGCCGATGGCCTCGAGGTCGTCCTTCTCCCACTGGATGACCGAGCGGTCTTTCATCGACGCCTTCTCGACCGGCACCAGGCGCGTGAGCCGGGTGTGGGTGAGCACGAAGCCGCCCACGTGCTGGCTCAGGTGGCGCGGGAAGCCCTTGAGGGCGACGGTGAGATCAATCCACTGCTGCAGCCTGAGCGCGTCTTCCTGGACACAAGCGCGCTCGGCCGCCGCCTGCAGCTGCTCTCCGAGCACGGTCTCGTCGAACCAGTAGTGGTCCTTGGCGAATTCGTCAACCAGCCGGGCATCGATGCCGAGCGCCTTGCCGACGTCGCGCAGTGCGCTGCGGGAGCGATAGCAGATCACGACCGCGGCGATGGCGGCCCGGTCACGGCCGTACTTCTCGTAGATGTACTGGATGACCACTTCGCGCCGCTGGTGCTCGAAGTCGACGTCGATGTCGGGCGGCTCGAGGCGATGGCGGCTCAGGAAGCGCTCGAACAGCAGCGTGCCTTTTTCGGGTGGGATCGCGGTGATGCCCAGGCAATAGCAGACCGCCGAGTTGGCCGAGGAGCCGCGGCCCTGGCACAGGATGTTCTGCGAGCGCGCGAAACGCACGATGTCCTCGACCGTGAGGAAGAACATCTCGTAGCCTAGCTCGTGGATCAGCGCGAGCTCGCGCTGGACCTGCCGGCACACGCGCTCGGGAATGCCCGAGGCGAACCTTTCGATCGGGTACCGCGCGAGCGCCCCTTCCCAGGTCTTGCGTGCCAGCGTCTGCGTCGGGGTCTCGCCGGTGCCAACGCTTTCGAGCGGGTACTTGTAGTTCTCGCGGATCACCTGGGGGTCGAAGCGGCAGCGATCGGCCACGACCAGGGTGTTGGCGAGCATCTCGGCCATGTAGAGCCCGGCCAGCCGCACCCGCGGGCGCAGATAGCGTTCGGCATTGGACTGCAGCGCGAAGCCGCACTCGGCGACGGTCCGGCCTTCGCGCACCGCGGTCAGCACGTCGTGCAGCGGCTTGCGCGCCCGCGAATGCATGCGGACGTCGCCGGCCGCCACCAGCGGCACGCCGGCGCGCCGGCCGGCTTCGACAAGCGCGACGAACCAGAGGTCGTCGTCGAGTTCGTTGAGCATCTCCAGGGCCAGCCAGAGACTGTCGCCGAACAGCGCCCTGGCGGCTGTCAGGTCGTCGTGCAGCGCGTCGGCATCGATGTCCTCGCCGGGCTTGCGATCGGGCACGATGAGGATCTGGCAGTGCTGCAGCGAGGCCACCTCGCTGTCTTCCCAGCTCACGCGGTACTCGCCCTTCGGCAGCTCGGTGTTGCGCGCCGCGGTGATGAACTCGCAGAGGTTGCCCCAGCCCTCGGTGTCGTCGGCGATCACCACCAGCCGGAAGCGCTCGAAGCGGAACTCGCTGCCGAACAGCAGCTGGAAATCCGGGTTGCGCGGGATCGGCTGCTCTTCGGGATGTTCGCGCTCCCAGGCATCGAACTTGGCCGGGAGTTCGCGCAAGCCCACGTAGGCCCGCACCACGCCGGCCACCGAGCACTCGTCGGTGATCGCGAGCGCCGCATAGCCGAGCTGGTAGGCACGCTCGACCATTTCTTCGGGGCTGGAAGCGCCGCGCTGGAAGCTGAAATTGGTCAGGCAATGCAGCTCGGCATAGTCCGGCAGGCCCGGCGCAGGCGCATGACGCCGGGCCAGCGGATGCGCTTCGCCGAGCGTCAGCGAGCGGATCTTCTTGTCGCTGAGTTCAGGCATAGAGGCCTTGCAGGTACCAGCGCACCTCGCCCTCCGAAAAGCAGGCCGTCGGGCGCTCGCGGAAGATCCAGACCAGGCCGGCTTCGGGGCTCTCGGCGACGTAGTAGTCGCGCACCGCGGGATGGCCGCCCTCCCCCACGCCGCCCCACCAGCCGGCCTCGACCCGCTGGGGCCCGATCAGCTTGCGCAGCGGTCCGCGCCAGCACGGACGCTCGCCGTCCATCTCGAGGCGCAGGGGTTCGGGCAGCAGCCACGCAGGGTAGATCGCATCGGCCTGAGATGGCGCGGGCGCCGCCACTGCCTTGCCCGCCGTGCGCAGCGCCGGCTGCCAGGACTGCCGGCGTTCGGGGCGGTGATCGGCCTGCGCCACCGCGCGCAGCACCTGCTGCGGGCCGAGCCGCGCGCTGAGCCGCTCGACCAGTTCGTGCAGCTTGTCGCCCTTGCGGTTGTCCTCGGGCAGGAAGCTGGTGCTGGCGCCGGCCCAGGGCGTGGTGTCGAGCGTGCGCAGGCGCAGCCAGCTCGCCGGTGCGGCCAGCGTGGTGAGGGCGAGCTTCTCGGCCATCAGGCGGCGCAGGTGCGCCATGTCCTGGGTCGGCTCGGCCGTGCGCACCACGATCTGCTGGTGCGGCGGCAGGTCGACGCCGTTGAAGCGCTTGAGGTCGAGCGTCCATTGCAGCTCGAGCGACACCGCGCCGCGCTGCCGGGCGCGCAGCCAGATCGACAGTGCGGCGAGCAGCCGGTTGGCCGACCACATGAGCTCGCTGGCGCCCTCGGCCAGCGCGGGCAGTTCGAGCTTCTGCTCGAACACGTCGGGCAGCGTGAGCCAGCGATGGCTCTCGGGACCCAGGCCCCAGGCCGCATCGAGCGCCGCGCGCAGTTCCTTGCCGAAGCGGCGCGTGAGGCCGCCGCGCGGCAGCGCCGCCACCTCGCCCCAGGTGCGGCAGCCCAGGTGCGCCAGCACGTCGAGGTGCGCGTGCGCGGCGCTCAGCGTGTCGAGCGGCAGGCCTGCGGGCAGATCGGCCGGCGGCCGCTGGCCGCGCGCGAACATCCGCAGCCGGGCCAGCGCCACCAGGCTGGTCGCGCCCTGGGCCTGCTGCACGCGCACCGGGGCCGCGGGGTTGAGGCTGGCGATCTGCCGCATCAGGCCCAGCCGCCCGCCCCACAGTCGCTCGCAGGCCGACACCTCGAGCAGCAGGGCTTCGTCGACCCAGGCGACGCGCGGGGTGAACTGCAGGGCCCACCAGCCGAGGGCTTCGTGGGACGGAAGCAGTACTTCATCAGGCTGCCAACGCAATGCGATCCAGTGCATGCCGTTTTCCTGAAAAGATATCGAGCCGCAGCACCGTCGCACCTTCGCCGGGCTGCGCCACACCTTCTTGCTGCCGCAGCAGCTTGCGCCGCAACTGGCTCGCGGCGAGCAGCGCCGTCATGCGCTGGCTGCGCGCCGGCAGCTGGATCGGCGAGGCCAGCGGCGGGCCGCGGCGCTTGAGGATGTGGACATCGACCTGCGTCCGGTCCCCCTCACAGGCCATCAGTTGCAGCCGCAGGCGCGCCGGCGAGGTCGACGCCGCCGCGTTCGCCGGCCGGAACACGAACAGCAGCGACTCGTGCTGCGCCGCCGCCAGCTGCAGCCGCCGCAATTCGCCGACCCGCGCCTGCGGCAGCCAGGCCAGCACGGCGGCCACTTCGGCGCAGCGCAGCGTCTGTTCGCAGGCCCAGAGCCGGGCGGCGGGCGCCTCGCTGCGCACCCACAGCAGCGATTCGATCGGCAGTCCACCGGCCGCCAGGGACGGCCCGAAAGGCTCGTGCGGCGCGCCGATCAGCGCGACCGGGCCGGCGCCGCCCTGCACCGCCTGCGCCAGGGCGGGCAGCAGCAGTTGCCAGGCATGGGCTTCGGGCGCCGACTGCAGCAGTTCGGTCATGGCGCCGACCGGCCAGCCGCCGCCCGGCAGCTGCGCGTCGAGGGCGGCGTGGCCGGTGCCGATGACCTGCGCATCGGCCAGGCCCAGCTCGTCCGCGCGCCAGACCTTGTGGCGCGCGGAGGAGGAGAAGGGGTCGAGGGAAGGGAGGCCCATGATGGTCAAGTTACTGTATTTTTATACAGTATCATTGCGCCCAGTGGTTTTTTGTTTGCATGTCGACTTGCCTGCAGGGACATGCATGGCGTCGACCTCGCCCCCCCCCTTTTGCGCCTTTCATTCCAGTTATGGGATAAATTACATGCCACTCGCTCCGGAAAGAAGGCTCTTCTGGATCGGGAGCAGCAAGAAGGATCTGGTGGCTTTGCCACCCTCCATCAGGAGATTCTTTGGCCACGCCCTCGACTTTGCCCAACACGGACAACAGCATGCAGCCGCCAAGGTGCTGCAAGGCTTTGCCGGTGCCGGCGTCCTGGAAGTGGTCGACAGTGACATCGGCGGGACCTACCGAGCCGTCTACACAGTCAAGTTTCCCGAAGCCGTATTCGTCTTGCATTGCTTTCAAAAGAAAAGCAAAAGCGGCATCGCAACCCCCAAGCACGACATCGACGTCATTCGCATGCGGCTCAAGGCAGCCGAAGCACTGATCAAGGAACTACGCGATGAAAAAACGCATCGTTGACGATATCGAGGTGACAGAGAGCTCCGGCAACGTCTTTGCGGATCTGGCCTTGCCGGACGCCGCGAAACTCCAGATCAAGTCCGGCCTCACCATCGAAATCAACCGCGCGATACAACGCCTGCAACTGACTCAGGACCAGGCTGCCGAACGGATGGGCATCTCCCAACCCAAGGTGTCCGCCCTGATGCGTGGCGCGTTCTCCAATTTTTCGGAACGCAAGCTGATGGACTGTCTCAATCGACTGGGTTACGACATTGAGATCAAGCTCAAGCCCGCCACCCAGCCGACCGGGCACCTGATACTCGCCATCGCCTGAGGACTCCTCATGCCCTCGGCACCCGCCCTCACCCGCAGCCAGTTTCTGCACCTGGGCGCCGCGCTGCCACTGCTCGCCACGCTGCCGATTCTTGCCCCAGCCCAGTCTCCGGGAGTCAAGCGCATGAACACCCGCCCCATCCCCAGCACCCGCGAAGCCCTGCCGGTCGTCGGCTGCGGCACCTGGATCGGCTTCGACGTTGCGCCCGGCAGCGCCGAATTCCAGCGGCTGCCCGGCGTCATCGACGCGCTGTTCGCCGCCGGCGGCTCGGTCCTCGACAGCTCGCCGATGTACGGCCGCTCCGAGTCCGTGACCGGCGAGCTGCTGGCCGCATCGAACCAGCGCGCCAGGGCCTTCCTCGCCACCAAGGTCTGGACCTCCGGCCGCGACGCCGGCATCGCGCAGATGGAGCAGTCCTTCCAGCGCCTGCGCACCGAGCGCATCGACCTGATGCAGGTCCACAACCTGCTCGACTGGCGCTTTCACCTGAAGACCCTGCGCGGCTGGAAGGACAAGGGCCGCGTGCGCTACCTGGGCATCACGCACTACACCGCATCGGCCTATCCCGATGTCGAGGCGGTGCTGCGCGCCGAGCCGCTCGACTTCCTGCAGATCAACTATTCGCTCGATGCGCCCGAAGCCGCCCAGCGCCTGCTGCCGCTGGCGGCCGAGCGCGGCGCGGCCGTGATCGTCAACATGCCGTTCGGCGGCGGGGGACTGCTGCGCCGGCTGCGCGGCAAGCCCCTGCCCCCCTGGGCCACCGAGATCGGCTGCACCAGCTGGGCCCAGGTACTGATCAAGTTCGTGCTGAGCCATCCGGCCGTGACCTGCACCATTCCGGGCACCAGCCAGCCCGAGCACATGGCGGACAACGCTGCGGCCGGCGCGGGCGAGTTTCCGGACGCCGACTTCTGGCAGCGCAATGCGGCGTCGCTGTAATAACCCAAGCGTTTTGGTTAAAATACATTCGAACGCGATGGATTCATGCCTACAGTGCTGCGCCTAGGCAAATTGCGGGTAGCCAACGACCATCGACCGGCGCATGTTCATGTGATCAGTCCGGACGGAGAGGCCGTGTTCGACCTGCATTGTCCGAAGGGGCCGCCCGAACTGCGGGAGAGCATGGGTTTTGCATTGCATGAATTGAACGGGATCGTGAACCAGCTGCAAAGCGCCCTCGACAAGCTCTGCATTCAATGGAGCAGCATTCATGGCACTCACTGAGGCCGCATTGAAGCAAGCCGAAGCGCGAATGCAAAGACGTCGCGACGCCGGCCCTCGTGCCGTTTCGGCGCACTACGATCGCCGTGTGGGGCGGGTCGTCGTGCAGCTGAACACTGGCGTCGAGTTGGGCTTTCCACCGAGCCTCGCGGAGGGACTGGCGCAGGCCCGGCCCAAGGATCTTGTCGACATCGAAGTCAGCCCCGCCGGCACCGGACTGCACTTCCCCCTGCTCGACGTCGATCTCTACGTACCGGCACTGCTCGAAGGCATTCTGGGTTCGCGAAAGTGGATGGCGCAGGCCATGGGCAAAGCGGGCGGAGCGCAAACATCCGAAGCCAAGGCCCAAGCCGCGCGCAGCAATGGAAAATTGGGCGGGAGGCCACGCAAGAGGGTCGAAAGCTGAGCCTGCTTTGCGGACCCGAGCGGACCCGCGCTACCGATCCAGGAAGCGCAGCACCGCCGAGTTGAACTCGTCCGCCCGCTCGAACTGCACCCAGTGCCCGGCGCCGTCGATCACCACACCTTCGCGTTGGGGATGGCCGGCGGCGAGCTGCGCCACCAGCGGCCGCGAATCCGCCGTCACGTCGTGCACGCCCCAGAGCAGCAACTGAGGGCCGCCGATGGCTTCCAGAGCGGCCTGAAGTCCGCCCGACAACGAGACCTCCTTGCTGCGAAAGCGCGTGCCGTGGCAGGAGATGTCGTGGATCGCGAAAGCCAGTGCATCGATTGCCGACTTGTCGTGCAGCATCAGCGCGGCCAGGTTGTGCAGCAACGCGGCGCGCTCCTGGTCGCGGTCCTCGGCGGCGCGCCAGTTGACCATCTCGACCGTCATGCGCCGCAGCGTGCCGTGGCCACCGCTGCCCACCAGGACCATGCGCCGGATGTGGCCCCGGCGCTGGCCGAACTTGGCGGCGACCAGGCCGCCGAACGAGAAGCCGCCGAGGTCGATCGGGGTACCGGCTCCGATCAGGCTGTCGAGCGTTCCGGACAGCGCGTCGAGCAATGGGTCGACCGCGGCCTGGCCGGGCTGCGGCTTCGGCGGCGCGTCGGACTCGTTGAAGCCCGGCAGGTCGGGCAGCCACAGCGTGCGCGAGGCCGACAGCGCCTCGGCGTTGCGCAGCCAGTGCATCCAGCTGCCGTGGCCGCCGTGCAGCAGCACCAGCGGAGGCCGCGTGTCGTCGCCGCCGAAGCAGCGCCAGCGTACGCGCACGCCGTCGTGCTCGACGTCGTGGAGGGTGGCGAGCGCGTCGATGCGCGCGATCAGGTCGAGCGCATCGGCTTCGGCCTGGGGATCGAAGGTCGAGAAATATGGCACCGCGCCATTGTGCCGCGCGGCGACCCAGGCTCAGGCGGACGCGGCCCCGAACCGGAAGCTCGACACCGAGATCCCGCCCATGAACGCATCCTCGTGGTAGATGCGTTCGCCGGCCTCGCCCTCGGCCGCGCCGACTGCGACCATCAGCGGAATCAGGTGTTCTTCTCGCGGATGCGCGATGCGCGCCGCCGGTGCCGCCGACCAGTGCAGCAGTTGCTCGATCCGCTGCTGCGGCGTGGTTCGCACCACTGCGCCGTCGAGCCAGTCGTCGAAGGCCTTCGAGACATCGCGCGCCTGCGGGCCGAAGTTCCGCAGGTTGTGATAGCTCAGGCCGCTGCCGACGATCAGCACGTTCTCGTCGCGCAGCGGCGCGATCGCCCGGCCCAGCGCGATGTGCTCGGCCGGATCGAGGCCGCGCCGCAGCGACAGCTGCACCACCGGCACCTCGGCCTTCGGATAGATCGCGGCCATCGGCGAGAAGGTGCCGTGGTCGAAGCCGCGCTCGGCATCGAGCGCCGCAGGCAGGCCCGCGGCCTCGAGCAGCGACTGCACGCGGCGCGCCAGTTCGGGCGAGCCCGGCGCGTCGTAGTGCACCTGGTAGGTATGGGCCGGGAAGCCGCCGTAGTCGTAGATCATCGGCGGGCGCGGGCTGCCCATCACGGTGAAGGCGGGCTCTTCCCAGTGCGCCGACACCATGAGGATCGCGGCCGGCGTGCGGCCGATCTGGCGCGGCATGTCGGCCAGCGAGGCCTCGAGCTTGTCGTAGGTGGGGCCCATTTCCTTCTTCATCCACGGCCAGGGGCCGCCGCCGTGCGAAATGAAATAGGTGGGCAATCTGGTAGTCGTGGTCATGGGATGCTCCTTGAACGCAAGTCTAGAGATTTCCCAGAAGGAAATCGATAGGCTAGGATTCATCGATTCATTTCCCAGGAGGAAATCATCGATGGATCGCCTGACCAGTTTGCGCGTCTTCAGGGAGGTGGTGGAGTCGGGCAGTTTCGTCGCCGCCGCCGACCGGCTCGCGATCTCGGCCCCCATGGCCAGCAAGCATGTGGCGCAGCTCGAAAAGTCGCTGGGTGCACGGCTTCTTCACCGATCGAGCCGCCACCTGAGCCTTACCGAAGCGGGACAGGCCTGGTATGAGCAGAGCTGTCGCGCGCTCGACCTGCTCGATGCAGCCGAGGCCGCCATCGGACAGACCAGCGCCACGCCGCGCGGGCAGCTCAAGGTGAGCGCGCCGGTGTGGTGCGCGACGCCGCGATTCGCGCGCGTGCTGGCAGGCTACCGCGCGCAATACCCCGAAGTCGTGGTCGACATGCATCTGGAGAACCGCAAGGTCGACCTCGCGGCCGATGGCTACGACCTCGCGCTGCGCGCAACGCAGGAGCCCTCGCCTGCGCTGATTGCACGGCCGCTGTGCCGGCTGCAGTTTCACCTGGTGGCGACACCCGGGTGCATCGCACGCAGCGGGCTCCCCGCCTCGCCGGCCGACCTCGCAAAGCTCGATGCGATCGTGCCCAGTTACGTCAACCTCGAAGGCTTCACGCTCAAGGGTCCGGGCGGCCGGCAGGCGCCGCTGCGGCTGCAGCCGGTGATGAAGTCCGACGACACCAACCTGACATTGCATGCCGTGCACGCAGGGATCGGCATCTCGTTCCTGCCCGAATGGCTGATCGACGACGATCTGGCCGCGGGTCGGCTGGTTCGCCTGGTGCCGGACTACGCCGCGCCGCCGGTGACCCTGTTCGCGGTGTACACGAGCCGGCAATACATGGCGCCCAAGCTGCGCAGCTTCATCGATTTCCTGGACTCCAGCCTGGGCGCGCCGTAGTGCATGCGGAGCGTGCATCTCGCGGCGATCGCCGGTGAAGCGGCCCATTGGCCTAGGCGACAGCTTCTTCTCCCACCTCCCGGTCACGATGGCGCGTCGCGTCCACCAGCATTTGCGTATAGGCATGCCTTGCCTCGCTGCGACACAGCGCATCAGTGGAGAGCGTTTCCACGATCCGGCCCTGCTGCATCACCGCCAGCCGGTCGCACAGGTGGGCGACCACGCCGAGGTCGTGGGTCACCATCAGATAGGTCAGTCCGTCGCGTTCCCGCAGGTCGACCAGCAGGTTGAGGATTTCGGCCTGCACCGACACATCGAGCGCCGAGGTCGGCTCGTCGAGCAGGAGCACGCGTGGCTCCAGGATGAGGGCTCGCGCGATCGCCACGCGCTGCCGCTGTCCGCCCGACAGCTGGTGCGGGTAGCGAAACCGGAAGTCGCTGTTCAGCCCCACCTTGCCGAGGATGCCGTCGATGCGCTCGCGCTGGTCGCCGATGCCGTGGATGCGCAGCGGTTCGGCGAGCGCGGTGTGAATGGTGTGCCGCGGGTGCAATGAACCGTAAGGATCCTGGAACACCATCTGCACCTCCCGGCAGCGTGCGCGATCGCGCTTGTGTCCGAGCGCGTGGCCGGCGATCTCGGCATTGCCGGTCCAGTGCGTGAACTGGCCGGCAAGGCAGCGCAGTACGGTGGTCTTGCCCGAACCCGATTCGCCCACCAGGCCGAACGACTCGCCAGGCTGGACTTGCAGGCTCACATCGTGGAGCACCCGGTTCGCGCCGAAGGCGAGATTGAGCGCGTTGACTTGGATCATGGCCATGGGTGTCCTCTCAGTCGGCAAGCCACGCAGGGTCGCGCCGCAGCACGGGCAGGCGCGCCCGGCGATGGTCCAGGCTGGGCATGGCGCCCAGCAGCCCACGGGTATAAGGATGCTCGGCGCGATCCAGGTCGGTAGCGGCAAGGCTCTCGACCACGCGGCCGGCATACATCACCAGCACCCGGTCACAGAAATGGCGGACCAGATTCAGGTCGTGGCTGATGAAGATGAGGCCCAGTCCGCGCTCGCGAACCAGTTCGCCGAGCACGTCCAGCACCTGAAGGCGCACCGACACGTCGAGCGCGGAAGTCGGTTCGTCCGCGATCAATACCTCGGGCTCGGTGATGAGCATCATCGCGATCATGATTCGCTGCCCCATGCCGCCCGACACCTCATGCGGATAGAGATCGAACACCCGTTGCGGATCGCGGATGCGCACCGATTCAAGCATGGCCAGCGCACGTTCGCGGGCTTCGGCACGGGGGACGTCGTGGTGGGCCAGATAGGCTTCGGCAATCTGCTGGCCCACCCGCACGACCGGGTTCAGCGAGTACTTCGGATCCTGCATGATCATCGACATGCGCTTGCCGCGCAGGGCCTGCATGGTCCAGGGGCTGGCAGTCAGAAGGTCGATGCCATCGAAAGCCAGGGTGCGAGCCTCGACGCGCGCACTGTGCGGGTGCAGCTTGAGCAAGGCGCGGCCCACGGTGGACTTGCCCGAGCCGGACTCGCCGACGATGGCGAGCTTCTCGCGCGAGAGGTTGAACGACACGCCGCGCACGGCATGCATCGGGCCGTCGGGGGTGGCAAAGCGGATGTGCAGGTCGTCGACCTGCAGCTTCGGGCGCAGGGGCGGCTCGGAAACGGGAGAGTGCATGGGAGAGTTCCTCATTCGCTGCGGGGATCGAGGATGTCGCGCAGGCCATCGCCGATCAGGTTGAAGGCGAGGCTCACCAGCATGATCGCCATCCCTGGCGCGGCCACGAGCCACCAGCACTCGATCATGTAGCGCCGGCCGCTGGAGATCATCGCGCCCCACTCCGGCGCAGGCGGCTGCGCGCCCAGCCCCAGGAAGCCGAGACCGGCGGCGATCAGGAGCACGTTGGCCATGTTCATGGTCAACCGGACCACCACCGACGACATCAGCATGGGCGCGATGCAGCGCACCAGGATGCGGGCCGACGAGGCGCCCTGCAATTGCGCGGCCACCACATAGTCGGCATGCCGCAGCGACAGGGCCTCGGCCCGCGCCAGCCGCGCGATCGGTGGCCATGCGGTCAACGCGATGGCGATCACCGCATGGTCGAGCCCCGGGCCCAGTGCGGCCACGAAGGCCAGCGCCAGCACCAGGCCCGGGAACGAGATGAAGATGTCGGTGATGCGCATGAACAGGTTGTCCACCCAGCCACCGAAATAGCCGGCCATGCTGCCCACCGCGAGGCCGACCGGGCCGACGATGACCGTGACCAGCGCGATGATGTAGAGCGAAATGCGCGAGCCATGCACGAGGCGGCTGAAGATGTCGCGGCCGTACTCGTCGGTGCCGAACCAGTTCGCGTGCGATGGCGCCCGGAGTGCCTGCTTCAGATTCTGTTCGAGCGGATCGTAGGCGGCGATCCATGGCGCGAGCAAGGCGACCAGCAGCAATACGGCGATGACCAGCACGCCGGCAACGGTCATCGGATTGCGCAGCAGCCTGCGCAATCCCTGGCGCAGGTTCAGCAGCACGGCCTCTGCAGCCGAGTCGGGCATGCGGGAAGAGGTGATGGTGGTGGTGGTGGTGGTGGAAGCCATCATGAGCGGGTCCTCGGATCGAGCAGGTGGTAGAGCGCATCGGACAGAAGATTCAGCGTGATGAAGATCACCCCCACCACCAGCACGCAACCCATCACCGCGTTCATGTCGCCCAGCAACAGGCCGTTGGTGAGGTACAGGCCGAAGCCGGGCCAGGCGAAGACGGTTTCGATCAGCACGGCGCCCTCCAGCAGGCCGCCATAGGCCAGCGCCACGATGGTCAGCAACTGCACGAGGATGTTGCGGAACGCGTGGTGCCAGACCACGCTGCGCTCCGGCAGCCCCTTGACCCGCGCGGTGGTGATGTACTCCTGCGACAACTGCGCCAGCATGAAGCTGCGCGTCATGCGGCTGATGTAGGCCATCGAATGCAGGCCGAGGACGCAGGCCGGCAGGAAGAGGAACTTGAGCGCGCTGCGAAACACTTCCCAGTTCCCGGCGAGCGCCGAGTCGACCAGCAGCAGGCCGGTGCGCGTGGGCACGACGCCGTCGAACGGCAGGTCGACCCGCCCTGCCCCGCCGGCCCAGCCGAGCCAGGCGTAGAACACCAGCAGCCCCATCATGCCGAACCAGAACACCGGCGTCGAATAGCCGAACAGGCTGATGACGCGCACCAGGTGGTCCGCGAGTCGACCGCGCCGCGTGGCCGCGAACACACCGAGCGAGACGCCGGCGCAGGTGCCGAGCAAGAGCGCCATCGTGGCGAGCTCGACGGTGGCCGGCAACACCCGCGCCAAGTCGTCCGTCACCGCATGTCCGGTGAACAGCGCGTGACCCAGATCGCCGTGAAGCAGGTCGCGCAGGTAGTAGCCGAACTGCACGGTCAGCGGCCGATCGAAGCCAAGCTGCTTGTAGACCTGGTCGTAGGTGGATTTGTCCGCATCGGGGCCGACGATGGACAGCACCGGATCGAGCGGCATCACGCGGCCGATCACGAAGGTCAGCAACAACAGTCCCAGCAGGGTCAGCACCACGCTGACCGCGCGATGCGCGGCCGCGCGCAGCATCGGATGGCTCAAGAATGCGAACACGGAAACCTCCCCATCCAATTCAGACGCCGGCTTCGGCATGCTGCTTGTCGACATCGCGCAGCCGCGTGGTGGCAGCCGGGTGGGCCTGGTAGTTGCGCACTTCCCTGCGCATCACCACGGTGTCCACCATCTGCGAAATCGGCTGGATGCCACCGACTTCGGCGTCGTACAGCCGCTGCGCCTGCCCGTAGTCGGCCATCTGCCGGGCTTCGTCGCGCTCGATCTCGGCCTTGCGGATCAATTGGTTCAATGCGGGGCTGAAGAACGAGGTGCGCCATCCCTGGAAGTTGGTCAGCCGGGCCGCATCGCTGTTGTCGGGGTTGTAGACCAGTGCCCGGAAACTGCCGTGCGGATGCGGCTCCACCCCGACACCGCGCCCCACCAGGATCTCGAACTTGCGCTCGCGCATTGCGCCATACACCTGGTTGCCGGTGCCCGACAGCACGCTCGCACGGATGCCGGCCTGCGCCAGCGTCGCCTGCAGGCTGGTAGCGATGTTGATGAAGGGCGGGTCGGACAGCACGCGGATGGTGGTGTCGAAGCCGTCCGGATAACCCGCCTCCGCCAGCAGCGCCTTGGCGCCGGCCACGTCGAGCTTGTAGCCGGGGCCGGGCAGCGTCGCAGCCAGTCCGAGCGGCACGGGCCGCTGGTTGGGCACGCCATAGTCGGGCATCACGGTGGTGTTGATGCCCTCGTAGTCGATCAGCTTGCGGATCGCGAGGCGCACGCGCCGGTCGGCGTACCTCGGGTCCTTCAAGCTCACGGCCACGTAGTACATCGTGCCGCGCTGCGTCGATCGAACGACGACCTCGGGGTTCTTGCGCATGGCCTCGATGTCGGGCACCGAGAGCCCCGAAGCCAGGTCCAGATCGCCGCGTGAGAGCATCAGCCGCAGCGTCTGCGATTCGGTCATGTGGCGCATGACGACCCGTTTCATCTTCGCCGGACCCCGCCAGTAGCCATCGAAGCGATTCATGATCAGCGTGTCCTTGGCCCGCCACTGGGCGAGCGAGAACGGCCCGGAGCCCGCCGAGTGCGTGGCGAGCCATGCGCGACCCATGTCGCCGTTCTTCTCGTTGGCCATGACGGTGCGGCGATCGAGCACCACGGCGCTGACCGAGGTGGCCAGCGTGAACAAGACCATCTTCGGGTCGGTGACGACAGGCAGGTCGATCACCAGCGTGTGGGCGTCGGTCGCGCGGATGGCCTTCTCGACGTTCTGCGCGCTGAGGCCGTAGCTCTTCCACGGCGAGGCCATGGCCAGGTTGAGCTTGAGCACCCGGTGCAGCGACCACGCCGCATCGTCCGCGGTCAACGCATGGCCCGACTGGAACCTGACGCCATCCCGCAGCCAGAACGTGATGCGGCGGCCGTCGTCCGAAACGCTCCACCGCTCGGCCAGACCGGGCAGGATCTTGTCGGGCACGAGCGCATCCAGCTCGATCAGGTAGTCGTACAGGTTGACGTTGACCTCCACCACGTCGTTGCCGGTGGCGGCGGCCGGGTCCAGCGTGAGCAGGTTGTTCATGCTGAACCCCACGATCAGCTGGTCGTCCGGCGTTCTGGCCTGCAGCCCGCTGACGCCGGCGCACAGCACCACGGCCAGCGCCAGCGGGCGCAGCCATTGCTTTTTATTCATGGCTTGTGTCTCCTCCCCGATTGGACGAACGAACGCGCCTGCGTCCGTCTCAGTATGTGCGGATGGTATGGGCTTCGATGTAGCCGAAATCGATGTCCTCACCCAGCCCCGGCAGCGATGAAAGGTGCACGTAGCCTTCCGCATCCATCGGGTCGGCGAGCTGATTCAGATAGGCCGGCACTTCGTCATAGTCCAGGAACGGGTGAAGCAGTCCGCGCTCGTACCAGCGGCAGTTCTTGATGGCCGCGCAAACGGCCAGGTTGGCCGCACCGTTGCCGTGCACCTCGCACTGCATGCCGAAGGATTCTGCGAGATGCGCCACTTTCAGCGTCGGCGAGATGCCGCCCACGCCCGGCACACCGGCGCGCAGGATGTCGCAGGCACCCGCCTTCACCCAGTCAGCCCGGCTGTGGTGCTTGCCCGAGAGACTTTCGGGTCCGATGATGGGGATGTCGAGCTGCTCGGCCAGCCACGCATAGGACGCCATGCTCTGCTCGTCCATCATTTCCTCGAACCAGGTGAAGTTGAGCTTCTCGAGCGCCCGGCCGATGGAGAGTGCGTCGATACGGCTGTAGTTGTGATAGCCGTCCAGCATCAGCGGGATGTGCGGCCCCACTGCCTCGCGCACGGCGGCGCAGGCCTTGATGTCCATCTCGACGCTGGGCGCGAACGACACCGGGGGCATCCAGGTGTGGAGCTTGATGGCCTTGTAGCCGCGCGACACCAACCTTTCCGCGAAGGCGGCATATTCATCCGGCGTGGACAGGCCGCCCTGAAGCTCGTCGCCGCACATCGTGCTGCCGTAGGCCGGCACCTTGTCGCGGTAACCACCGATGAGCCGGTACACAGGCTGGCCCAGCGCACGGCCCGCCAGATCCCACAGCGCCTGGTCGACGGCCGCCAGGCTGCGGTCGGTGAGCTGCCCCGCGCTGCCGCGCTGCCAATGCGCGAGCCCATGCCAGAGTTGCTCGCGCTGGAACGCGTTCTGCCCGACCAGCACCTTGCGCACGAAGGCATCGAGCACGTGCGGGCGGATCACCTCCGGCGGCGCGAAGGCATGACCGCTTTGACCCTCCTCGGTCACGATGGTCAGCAGCGCCAGCTTGCCCTCGATCTCGAGACCGGGATGGGAATGGCCAGCGGCATCCACTGAACGCCGGGTAGGAAAGCTGAATTCGGTGCCCTGCACCTTGGCAATCTTCATAAAATCCTCTGAATCATCAGTCGTCAGACTTGCATGAAAGTCTATCCAACACGTCTGACGTGTTGGCCCGTATTTACCCTAGGTCGTCTGTCGCCTTGCCCATGAACGAAAACCCGATCCGCGCCAAGAGCCAGCCACAGCGCGTGGTGGACGGCGTCTCCGAGCGCATCCGGCACGGCAGCCTGAAACCCGGCGATCGCGTGCCGCCCGAGCCGAGCCTGATGCGCGAATTCGGCGTCAGCCGGACCGTCGTGCGCGAGGCCATGTCCCGCTTGCAGGCCAGCGGCCTCGTCGAAACGCGGCAAGGCATCGGCACCTTCGTGCTGGCACCGCCGACCAGCGGGCCATTGCTTTCGGTCGACGCGCGGGACGTGCAGGACCGCCAGAAGCTCGCCATGCTGGAACTGCGCATCAGCCTCGAATCCGAAGCCGCCAGCCTGGCCGCGATGCGCCGCCGCGACGAGCAGCTCCAGGGCATGCGCCTGGCACTGGACACCTTCGACGCCCAGCGCCGGGCGGGCGGCAGCACCGTCGAAGCCGACTACCAATTCCATGCGCAGATCGCCGCGGCCACCGGTAACGAGTACTTCGAGGAAGTGCTGCGCAACCTCGGCAATGCCACCATTGCACGCCGCGAGGGCGCGTCAGCGCCCTCCTCCAACGCCCGCTTCGGCGAGGCGCAACCGGCACTGGAAAGCGGCAAGGCCATCACCCAGCGGGAGCACGAAGCCATCTACGAGGCCATCCGCCGCGGCGATCCGGCCGCGGCGCGTGCCGCGATGTTCATGCATCTGAGCAACAGCCGCGAACGACTGCGGGCCAGCGCCCAGGCGCTCGACATTCAAGCCCCGCCGACCTCGGAACCTCCCGTCGCATAGCCCGCCGCCCAGCAAAGGGTTTTCACGGGGTAGCAGGACAAGTGAGCGAGACCTTACTATCAATCAGCACATCTGACGACTGACGTCTTATGAATGTTTGATAGGCAAGGGAGAGGTTTTCAAAAATGAAATCGTCCGCGCTCGCCCCGCTGTGCTGCGCAGGCGTCTTCGCGTCTGCGGCATCCGCGCAATCCAGCCTGACGCTGTGGGGCATCACCGATCTCTGGATCGGCCAAATCACTCAAAAGAGCAGCGACGGCCCCACAACCCGGCAGTCGGTTCTGGAGAATGGCGGCGCATCGGTCAGCCGATGGGGCCTGAGGGGCATGGAAGACCTGGGCGGCGGCCTTCAGGCGCGCTTCGTTCTCGAGCAGGGCATCGCGCCCGATACCGGCACCATCAGCAAGGTGTCGAATCTGGACCAGGGATTCAACCGCGCCGCCTACGTCGGCCTCGTCGGCCCTGCGGGCGAAGTGCGCCTGGGCCGCATGCTCACCGCTTTCGACGCGCTGCGCGGCTCCACCAACCACCTCTATGACTCCTCGGGCTTTGCCTCCACCGGCCAGGTCTGGAGCGCCAGCACCACCGCCGCCCACGGCCTTCCGGCGGTGATCGGCAGCGACTACCTGGCGCGGGGCAACAACACCGTCTACTACGCCACGCCGAGCCTGGGCCCCTTCAGCGGCTCGATCAGCTACAGCGCCGACGAAGGGGCCTCGACGGCCACGCTCAACCCGCGCTTGTGGACAGGGCACATGCAGTACGCCGCCGGTCCGCTGAGGATCGGCTATGGCTACCAGACCGAACGCTTCTCGACCGGAAGGAACAACTTCCACATCGTCGCCGGCCACTACGACTTCGGTCCTGTCAGGATGGTCGGCGCGATGCAGCGACAGACCGACGAACGCGTCCTCGGCCACCTCAAGTCGAACGAATGGGAGATCGGCTTCGATGCACCGTTCGGCGCCGCGACCGCCGCCATCGGCTATGCCAGTTCGATCACCAGGGACGACGCCGGCAGGCGGGTCATCGATGCACGCGGCCTGAGCCTGCTGGGCACCTACGACCTGTCGCGCCGTACGCGCCTCTACATCGGGTTCCGCAAGCGCAAGACCTTGCGCGTCGACGGCAGCGTCTCGCTCGATGCCACGCGCATCGGCACGGGCGTCATGCACCGGTTCTGATCGCGTCACTGCGCGCGAGTCGGCACCAATCCCCGATCGCTGCATGTGCAGAAAGAGGCCGGTACAGTCACCTCCTCACTGGAGACCGTCCGCCTTGTTCCGCTTCTTCGAAAAACTGCTTCCCGCCTACCCCGCCGCCGAACCCGAATTGCCGCCGCGCGGCCTCCTCGCCTTCCTGTGGGCCTGCACCCAGGGCCTGCGCGGCAAGATCGCCGCGATGGCGCTGCTGACGGCCGCGATGTCGGCCTTCGAGGCGCTGCTGTTCGCGATGCTCGGGCGCATCGTCGACTGGCTCGGCGGCCAGGCGCCGGCGCGCCTGTGGGAAGAACGCGGCACCACGCTGATGTGGCTGGCCTTCGCGCTGGCCGCGAGCATCGGCGTGGTGGCGCTGCAGACCATCGTCAAGCACCAGACACTGGCAGTGAACCTGCCGATGAGGCTGCGCTGGAACTTCCACCGGCTGATGCTCGGCCAGAGCATGGCCTTCTACCAGGACGAGTTCGCCGGCCGCATCACGGCCAAGGTCATGCAGACCGCGCTGGCGGTGCGCGAAACCATCTTCGTGCTGGCCGACGTGCTGGTCGCCATGGTGGTCTACGTGGCGACGATGATCGTGCTGGCGGCGGTGCTCGACCGCCAGCTGATGCTGCCCTTCCTGGTCTGGCTCGCGTGCTACATCGGCTCGCTGGTGTTCTTCGTGCCGCGCCTGGGCAAGGTCGGCAAGGCCCAGGCCGATGCGCGGGCCTCGATGACCGGCCGCGTCACCGACGCCTACACCAACATCGCCACCGTCAAGCTGTTCTCGCACACCCAGCGCGAGGCCGGCTTCGCGCGCTCGGCCATGAAGGAGTTCATGGGCACCGGCTATGCCCAGATGCGGCTGGTGAGTGCCTTCGAGATCGTCAACCACACGCTCAGCATGGGCCTGACCGCCGGCATGGCCGGCACCGCGCTGTGGCTCTGGTCGCAGGGCGCGGTCGGCGTCGGCGCGGTGGCGGCGGCCACCGCGATGGCGCTGCGCCTGCAGGGCATGTCCCACTGGATCATGTGGGAGATGACCAGCCTGTTCGAGAACATCGGCACGGTGCAGGACGGCATGAACACGCTGTCGCGCCCGCGCACGGTGCTCGACGCCGCCGACGCGAAGACGCTCGAAGTGCCGCGCGGCGAGGTGCGCTTCGAACATGCCAGCTTCCGCTACGCGGATGCGGGCCGCCGGGTCATCGACGACATGACGCTGACGGTCGCACCGGGCGAGAAGATCGGCCTGGTCGGCCGCTCCGGCGCCGGCAAGTCGACGCTGGTCAACCTGCTGCTGCGCTTCCATGACCTGGAAAGCGGCCGCATCCTGGTCGACGGCCAGGACATCGCCCACGTCACGCAGGACAGCCTGCGCGCCCATATCGGCATGGTGACGCAGGACACCTCGCTGATGCACCGCTCGGTGGCCGACAACATCGCCTATGGCCGGCCCGACGCCGGCGAGATCGCGATCCGCGCCGCCGCCGAACGCGCCGAGGCGCACGATTTCATCCAGACGCTGGGCGACGCCAGTGGCCGGCACGGCTACCAGGCCCACGTGGGCGAGCGCGGCGTGAAGCTGTCGGGCGGCCAGCGCCAGCGCATCGCGATCGCCCGCGTGATGCTCAAGGACGCGCCGATCCTGCTGCTGGACGAGGCCACCAGCGCACTCGACTCCGAGGTCGAGGCCGCGATCCAGGCCAGCCTCTACCGGCTGATGGAAGGCAAGACGGTGATCGCGATCGCGCACCGGCTGTCGACCATCGCGGCGATGGACCGGCTCATCGTCCTCGACCAGGGCCGGGTGGTCGAGGAAGGCGACCACAAGACGCTTTTGGCCCGCGGCGGCCTCTATGCCCGGCTGTGGGCGCACCAGAGCGGAGGCTTCCTCGGCGACGGCGACGAGGACGACGACCAGGAGAGCGGCACGATCGCCGAGCCCTCGACGGTCTGACTCGCGAGTCCTACAGGGGGCGATGATCGCCGACTACACACAGGGCGCGGCGTCGCGCGCAGAGTGGAAACGTCTTCAACAAAGAGGAGTTTCCACCGTGAATTCCATCATCTACATCGTCGGTCTGGTCGTGGTCGTGGTTGCAGTGCTCTCGTTCTTCGGCCTGCGCTGACCCGGCTGGTTTCCTCTTTCATCCGCCCTCCAACGGGGATTCACGGGGTCGCTCGCGGCCCCGTTTTTCGTGGGCCGGCGGCGCGGCATCGACGGGCATAATTTCGCGCTCCACCCCGGTGCGCCGGCACCGCTCCCCCGTTGTGAAGGAAGCCGTTGAATTCCGTTGCGCCCCCCTCTTCGTTCCAGGACGCCGCCGTCACCGAGGCCGTCAAGCTGATCGAGGAAACGGGGCCGCTCGAGGATGCACAGGCGGTGCGGCAGGCGATGGCGCTTCATGGCGACGCGGCGGCCCGCATCGCCGAACGCGCGCGGCTGCTGGGGCAGCGCATCGGGCTGCAGGCCGAGCTGGCGCGCGCACGCGCCTGGGCGCCGTGGGTGCTGCTGGCGCTGGTGGCACTGATCGTTGTCGCCGGGCTGACGCTCGCGGGCAACGTGCTCGGGAGCGGCCAGCGGCAGATCAACGTCGTGGTGGCGCTGACCAGCCTGCTGGGCCTGCACCTGGTCACCCTGCTGCTGTGGCTGGCCGGGCTGGTGCTGCCGCTCCGCGCTTTCCAGGCCTCATTCGGATGGCTGTGGCTGAGCCTCACGGCCCGCGTGGCCGGTGGCCGGAGCGGCCAGGCGCCGGTGCTGCTGCGGGCGATCACCCGGCTGCTGGCGCGCGCCCGGCTGCTGCCATGGGCACTGGGGCTGGCGAGCCATGCGATCTGGACGCTCTCGTTCGCCGTGGTGCTGGCGGCGCTGCTGTTCGCGCTGGCCTTTCGCAACTACACGCTGAGCTGGGAAACGACCATCCTCGAGCCCGACTTCTTCGTGCGCAGCGTCCAGTGGCTCGGGCGCGCACCGGCCTGGCTGGGCTTTCCGGTGCCTGATGCACAAGCCGTGCTGTCGCCGCTCGCGGCGGCGTCGGGCCAGCGTGCCTGGGCCTTGTGGCTCACCGGCTGCATCGTGGTCTACGGGCTGCTGCCGCGGCTGGCGCTGGCGCTGCTGAGCGCCGCGGTCTGGGCCCTGCGTCGGAAAGCGCTGCAGCCCGATCTGTCCGAGCCCTATTTCCAGCGGCTGCTGGCGCGCTTCGATGCCCTCGCCCCGCGGCAGATCGTCGATGCCGATCCGGGCCGGATCGCCCACGGCAGGCCCGCGCACCTGTCAGCCGACGACACCGCCGACACCCTGGTCGCGATCGGATTCGAACTGCCGCCGGAGCAGGATTGGCCTCCGGTCGCGCTCGACACCGCCGCCCGCATACTGCGCATCGACGGCAGCGCGGCGCAGCGGCGCGAGCTGCTCGACATGCTGGCGCACATCCGCCCGCGCCGCGCCGTGATCGGCTGCCGGGCCGCCGCCAGCCCGGACCGTGGCACCGAGCGCTTCCTGCGCGAGGTGATGGCCCTGTGCGGCGAATGCCGGCTGTGGCTGCTCGGCGTGCCGGACGACGCCGCGGCCCGCGCGCGCTGGCAGGCCTGGCTGGCGGATGCCGGCCTCGACGCGCTCGGCGCCGCCGAAGCCCCGGAGGCCGTGATGCACGGCTGGGCATGACGGAGCCGATCCGCATCGCCGTGGTCGGCCATGCCAATGCCGGCAAGACCTCGCTGCTTCGCACGCTGACCCGGCGCGTGAATTTCGGCGAGGTGTCCGAGCGGCCGGGCACCACGCGCCACGTCGAGGCGGTCGACCTGCGGGTCGACGGCGCCGCGGCCGTCCGCTTCCTCGACACGCCCGGGCTGGAGGACGGGGTGGCGCTGCGCGAGCACATCGACGGCCTCGACAAGGCGGCCACGCCGCCCGAGCGGATCCGCCAGTTCCTGCGAGGCCCGGAGGCGCATGGCATGTTCGAGCAGGAGGCGAAGGTGCTGCGCGCCTTGCTCGAGGTCGACGCCGCCTTCCTGGTGATCGACGCCCGTGAACCGGTGCTGCCCAAGTTMCGCGCCGAGATCGAATTGCTCGCTGCCTGTGCGCGGCCGGTGCTGCCGGTACTGAACTTCGTGCGCGATGCGGCCAGCCGCGAAGCGGCCTGGAAAGAGCTGCTGTCGGCCTACGGGCTGCACGTGGTGGTGCGCTTCGACGCGGCGGCGCCCTTCGTCGGCGCCGAGCGCGAGCTCTACCGCGACCTGGCGACCCTGCTGCGCGACCGGCGCGCAGCGCTCGACCGGGTGGCCGAATGCCTCGAGGCGGAAGCCGCCCAGCGCCGCCGGGCGGCCGGGACGCGCATCGCCGATCTGCTGGTCGATGCCGCATCGATGCGGCGGACGGCGTCGGCCGACGACTTCGCCGACCCGCCGACCCGCCTGCGCCTCGTCGCCGAACTGCAGAAGTCCGTGTTCGACAAGGCGCAGCGCTGCGCCGACGACCTGCTGGCGCTCCATGGCTTTCGCGAAGGCGACGCCGACGAAGCCGCCCTGCCCTTGCTCGAAGGCCGCTGGGCCATGGATTTTTTCAATCCCGAGGCGCTCAAAGACGCCGGCATCCTGCTCGGCAAGGGGGTGGCCGTGGGCGCCGCCGTCGGCGTGGTGGCCGACCTCGCGCTCGCCGGCCTGTCGCTCGGCGCCGGCGCGGCGCTGGGCGGCGCCATTGGCGGCGCGGTCTCGCAGGGACTGGGACCGCTGGGCCGCAAGCTGGTCAACAAGCTGCGCGACGTCCATGAGCTGACGGTGGAGGACCGGGTGCTGTTGGTGCTGGCGGCCTGGCAACTCGAACTTCTGCGCGCGCTCGAGTCGCGCGGCCACGCCGCGGTCGACCGCATCGCAAGCAGCCCCGGCGAGCCGGCGGCGGCGGCCCGGCGCGCGCTGGCCGACCTGGTGCGCGCGGCACAGCCGGCGCGCAGCCACCCGGAATGGGAGACCGGCAGCCGCCTGCGCTGGCGCGAGGCGCCGCAACGGCAGGCGCTGGTGGACGCAGTCGCGCGGCAGGTGCCGGACGCGATCACGGCCCTGGCCGGTCCTTGAGCCGGTCGGCCCCACGCCCTCTGGGCGATCCGGATTGCGGCATCATCCCGGCCATGGAAAACAGCTCTCCCCGCCCGCTCGCGATCATCAAGGTCGGTGAAACCTTCGACGCCTTGCGTGACCGGCGCGGCGACTTCGAACACTGGATGGCCGACGGCCTCGGCGACACCCCGCTGCCGGTCGTGGTGCTCGACCCGCGCCGCGGCGACGCGCTGCCCTCGCCCGACCAGATTTCGGGCGCCATCGTCTCCGGCTCGCATGCCATGGTCTCCCACCGCGCGCCCTGGAGCGAAGCCACCGGCCGCTGGCTCGCTCAACTGGTCGCTCACGGCACGCCGGTGCTCGGCATCTGTTTCGGCCATCAACTGCTGGCCGATGCGCTCGGCGGCGAGGCCGGCGACCACCCGGGCGGCATGGAGATCGGCACCGTCGAGGTCGAACTCCGGCCCGAGGCCGCCGACGATGCCCTCATGGCTGGCCTGCCCGCGCGCTTCGAGGCCCATGTGGTGCATCGGCAGAGCGCGCTGCAACTGCCCGAAGGCGCGGTCCGCCTCGCGGGCAATGCCTTCGAGCCGACGCAGGCCTTCCGGATCGGCGACCAGGCCTGGGGCCTGCAGTTCCACCCCGAATTCGACGCCGAGATCATGCGCGGCTATGTCGACCACCTGGGCGACGACCTGCGCGGCCAGGGCCTCGATCCGGCCGCGCTGCGCGACCGGGTGGCCCCCACCGCGCTCGCGGCCGGGCTGCTCGGCCGGTTCGCCCGCATCGCCGAGGCGCACGACGCCTTGGCGACAGCGACCGCGGGTTAGCACGCTTCGCAGGGCCGGGCCCGCACCCTGTAATCGACGGCTCGTTTCCACTCCCGAGCCTCGAACATGAATCACAGGAAGAGTCCGCTGCCCGCCCCGGGCGCGGTGGCCCTCGCACTGGCCGCGCTGCTGGCCGGCTGCGCCAGCACCCCGGCCCCCGGCACCCGCAGCGTGACGATCGAACGCACCACCTTCGGCATCGCCCACATCACGGCGCCCGACTACGAAGGCATCGCCTACGGCGTCGGCTACGCCCATGCGCAGGACAACGTCTGCCAGACCGCCGAGCATCTGCTGACGGTGCGCGGCGAGCGCTCGCAGTTCCTCGGCGCCGACGGCATGGGCGAGCTCGGCCTGGGCCGGGCCAAGAACGCCCAGATCGACCTCTTCGTGCGCGCGCACATGGACGACGCCGCCCTCGCGCGGGCCGCCGCCGACCTCAAGCCCGACGTGCGCGACTCGCTGCGCGGCTATGTGGCCGGCTACAACCGCTATCTGCAGGACGTGGGCCCGAACGGCCTGCCCGAAGCGTGCCGCGGCAAGCCCTGGGTGCGGCCGATGACGCAGGCCGACCTGGCGCGCACCACCGAGATGTCGATGATCCAGGGCGGCATCGGCGCCCTGGCGGCCGCCGTGCTCGCCGCCGAGCCGCCGGCCGCCGGCACCAAGACCTCGGCCGCTGCGGTCGACCTGCCGCAGGCGGTGGCCGAAATCGCGCGCCACAGCTTCAATGCCAATCCCGAAGGCGGCGAGTTCGGCTCCAACGGCTGGGCCTTCGGCCGCAACGCCACGCCGGACGGCCGCGGGCTGGTGCTCGGCAATCCGCACTTCCCGTGGACCGGCACCAACCGCTTCTGGGAGCTGCACCTGACGATCCCCGGCAAGCTCGACGTCATGGGCGCCACCGGCGGCCTGAGCCCGGTGGTGTCGATCGGCTTCAACAAGGACGTGGCCTGGACCCACACGGTGTCGACCGGCAAGCGCTTCACGCTGTACGAGCTGAAGCTCGATCCGGCCGACCCGACGGTCTACCTCGTCGACGGCCAGCGCCGGAAGATGAGCGCCAGGACGATCGTCCTTCCCGCGGCGGCCGCGCCGGGCGGCGCGCCGGCGCAGAAGACCTTCTACAGCACCGAATGGGGCCCGGTCATCTCGATGCCGCGGGCCGGGCTCGACTGGACCGCCACCAAGGCCTACGCGATCCGCGACGTCAACACGCTCAACACCCGCTCGGCCCAGAGCTGGATGCAGATGGCGCTGGCGCGCAACGTGGCCGAACTGCGCACCGCGATGGGCAACCAGGGCATGCCGTGGATCAACACCATCGCCGCCGACCGCGACGGCAACGCGATGTACGCCGACCTGTCGGTGGTGCCCGACGTCTCGGCCGAGCTGCTCAAGTCGTGCGCCCCGTCGCCGGCCGCCGCGGCGCTGCTCGGCGCCGCCGGCCTGCCGGTGCTCGACGGCTCGCGCTCGGCCTGCGCCTGGAACCGCGACGGCGCGGCCGCCCAGCCCGGCACGATTCCGCCGGCGCGGATGCCGGTGGTCGTCACGTCCGACTGGGTCCAGAACAGCAACGACAGCTTCTGGCTCAGCAACCCGCGCATCGCGGCGCCGGCCGGCATCTCGCCGCTGGTCGGCTTCACCGGCACCGCGCAGCGGCTGCGCACCCGCAGCGGCATCATGGAGATCGAAGGCCGGCTCGCCGGCAGCGACGGCCTGCCCGGCAACAAGATGGGCGGCAACGAACTGCGCAGCGTGATCTTCCGCGACAAGAATCTGGCAGGCATGCTGGTGATGGACGACCTCGCGGCGGCCTGCGGCGCCAACGCCGCGGCCCTGGCCCCCGACCAGGCGCTCGGCTGCCGCGTGCTGGCCGGCTGGGACCGCACCAGCAACAGCGCCTCCAAGGGGGCGCCGCTGTTCCGCGAGTTCTGGCGCAAGGCGAAGGACGTGCCGAAGGTCTGGCGCGTGCCCTTCGATCCGGCGCGTCCGGTGGTCACGCCGGCCGGCCTCGACATGGCCACGCCGGCCACCCGCGACGCGGTCTTCAAGGCGCTCGGCGATGCGGTCGGCATCGTGCGCGTCGCCGGCTTCGCGGCCGACGTGCCGCTGGCCGAGGTACAGGCGCGCACGGTGCGCGGCCAGAAGATCGCCATCCCGGGCGGCGACGAGTTCGAAGGCGTGCTCAACAAGGTCGAGAGCCAGGGCCAGTCCTATATCGATCCGAAGGGCTACAACGTCAACTACGGCAGCAGCTACATCCAGACCGTCGGCTTCGACGAGCGCGGCCCGGTGGCGCAAGGCCTGCTGACCTACGGCCAGAGCAGCGACCCGGCCTCGCCGCGCTCATACGACCAACTGCCGCTGTTCTCGGCCAAGAAATGGCACCCGCTGCCCTTCCACCGCGCCGACATCGAGGCCCAGCGCGAAGGCGCCCCACTGCGACTCGCCTATTGAACCGCCCTGCGGAGCCGGCTCGGCATCAGAATGCGACTACACGCCCCGGCTCGCGGTTGAGCTAAGGTGCAGTCGCATTTCTCCATGGAACCCAGCATGTCCACTTCAGCCCCCGCGCCGGCCCGCAAGCATTTTTCGATGATCCGCGGCTTCCATCTCGCAGATGCGTTCACGCTCGGCAACGCGGCCTGCGGCGTCGGCGCCATCTTCCTGGCCATGGCCTTCATGCGCAGCCAGTCGCTGGCGCACTTCCTCTGGGCCGCGGCGCTGGCGCCCGCGGCCTTCGTCTTCGACGTCTTCGACGGCCGCATCGCGCGCTGGCGCCAGACCCACTCGGCGCTGGGCCGCGAACTCGACTCGCTGGCCGACGTGATCTCCTTCGGCGTGCTGCCGGCGACCCTGGCCTTCGCGGCCGGCCTCGACGGCGGCTGGGACTGCGTGCTGCTGATCTATTTCGTCTGCTGCGGCGTGAGCCGCCTGGCGCGCTACAACGTCACGGCCGAAGCGCTCTCCGAGGGCGCGGACAAGGTCAAGTACTTCGAGGGCACGCCGATCCCGACCAGCGTGGTGCTGGTCGGCCTGCTGGCCCTGGCGGCCTGGCAGGGCCACATCGGCGACGCCGTCTGGGGCGGCGCCTGGTCGATCGGGCCCTGGGTGCTGCATCCGCTGGCCCTGCTGTTCGGCCTCTCGGGCACCTTGATGATCAGCAAGACGCTGCACATCCCGAAACTGTGACGCGTCGATGACGGCTGACGGCCGGCTCGCGGTTTCAACCTGCCTAGAATGGCCGCACCGTCATCGTCGGAAACGCGCCGTGCCACTTTCAGCCTCACGTGTCCTGATCGCCTTCGTTCTCGGCCTGGTCCTCACCGGCTGCGCCAGTCTGCCCGGGAAGGTCGAACGGACCGAGTCGCACGCCCTCGCCAACACGGCCGACACCCGGCTGGCCAAGACCTTCGGTCCGGCGGTGGCGGCCCATCCGAATCAATCCGGCATCCGCGCGCTGCAGTCGGCCGAGGACGCTTTCGCGGCCCGCATCCTGCTGGGCCGCCGTGCCGACCGCAGCCTCGACCTGCAGTACTACATCTGGCGCAACGACACCACCGGCAAGCTCATGTGGCAGGCCCTGTGGGACGCGGCCGAACGCGGCGTGCGGGTGCGCGTGCTGCTCGATGACGCCAACACCGGCGGGCTCGACCCGATGCTGGCGGCGCTCGACGCCCATCCCAACATCGAGGTGCGGCTCTTCAATCCGTTCGCCAACCGGGGCCTGCGGGTCGGCGACTTCGCCCTCGACTTCTCGCGCGTCAACCGGCGCATGCACAACAAGTCCTTCACCGCCGACAACCAGCTCACGATCGTCGGCGGCCGCAACATCGGCGACGAGTATTTCGGCGCCAACATGGAAGTCGGCTTCCAGGACCTCGACGTGGTGGCGGTCGGCCCGGTGGTGCGTGAAGTCTCGACCGCCTTCGACCTGTTCTGGAACAGCGCCTCGGCCTATCCCGCCGCCAGCCTGCTGGCGCCACCGGGCCCGGGGGCGCAGGCCGACCTGAAGGCCGGCTGGGACCAGGTCGCGCGCGACCCCGAGGCCACGCGCTACATCGACGCCGTGCGCCAGACCCCGCTGCTGCGCGAGCTCAACGACGGCCGCCTGACGCTCGACTGGACGAGCGCCCACGTCATCCACGACGACCCGGCCAAGGTGCTCGAAGCGACCGACCGCAGCGACCTGCAGATGATGCCCCTGCTGGTCGCGGCCTTCGGCCAGCCCCGCCGCGAACTGGACCTGGTCTCGCCCTACTTCGTGCCCGGCAAGGACGGCACCAGGTCGCTGGTGACGATGGCCGGCTCGGGCGTCAAGGTGCGCGTGCTGACCAACTCGCTGTCGGCGACCGACGTCAGCGCGGTCCATGCCGGCTACGCCAAGTACCGCAAGCAGCTGCTTGAGGGCGGGGTCCGGGTCTACGAGCTGAAGCCCGGCGATGCGGTGCCGCCGCCCGACAAGGACAAGGGCCAGGACGGCGAACGAGGCGGCGGACTGCCGGGCAGCGGCAGCCGCGGCAGCTCGGCGTCCAGCCTGCACGCCAAGACCTTCGCGATCGATCGCGAGCGCATCTTCGTCGGCTCCTTCAACCTCGATCCGCGATCGGCCCGGCTCAACACCGAGATGGGCGTGATCATCGACAGCCAGAACCTGTCCGGCCAACTGGCCCGGCAGTTCGACGCCGCGATCCCAGCCAAGGCCTTCGAGGTGCGGCTGCAGGCGGACGGCCAGGGCATGGAATGGATCGAGCAGAGTCCGCAGGGCGAGGTGCGCTACACCACCGAACCCGGCGCCGGCGCGCTCAAGCGGGGCTGGATCGACTTCCTCGGCGTGCTGCCGATCGAATGGCTGCTGTAACTCCCCTTTACCCGGAACCCACCCGATGAATCCCGGCCTGCTCCAACTCGCCACCCTGGCCGCCGCGCATCCGCTCGCGCCGGCCTGCGACCACTTCTACTTCCTGCGCCATGGCCAGACCGAGTGCAATGCGCGGCGCATCTTCCAGGCCGCCGACGAACCGCTCAGCGCGCTCGGCCTGCAGCAGGCGGCGCGCGCCGCCGAGCTGCTGGCCGGCGAGCCGATCCGCAGCATCGTGAGCAGCAACGTGCATCGGGCCCTGACCACGGCGCAGGCGGTGTCGGCGCCGCACGGCATCGCGCCCTGGGTGCACGAGGGCCTGCGCGAGCGCCACTTCGGAGAGCTGATCGGCACCTCGTCCGCGAACATCGACTGGGCCTGCGCGCCCGCGGGCGGCGAGACCCTGCCCGAGTTCGTGGCCCGCAAGCGGGAAGCCCTCGACCAGGCGCTGGCGCAGCCGGCACCGGTGCTGATCGTGGCCCACGGCGGCTCGCTCTACGTGCTGGCGGCGCTGCTCGGCGTGCCGGTCGACATGGGACTGCTCGGCAACGCGCAGCCGCTGCGCTTCGAACGCGACGGCGCCGGCTGGCGCGTCAAGTCGCTGCTGCAGCAAGTCGACGGCGGCGCCGCCATTGCCTGACAACTCTTCGCGGAACCGCCATGGACTTCAAGGACTACTACAAGACGCTCGGCCTCGAGCGCGGGGCCTCGGAAGACGAGGTGCGCAAGGCCTACCGCAAGCTGGCGCGCAAGTACCACCCCGACGTCAGCAAGGAAGCCGACGCCGACCAGCGAATGCGCGAGATCAATGAGGCCAACGACGTGCTGCGCGACAAGGAAAAGCGCGCCGCCTACGACCAGCTGGCCGACCATGTCGCGCGCGGCGGCAGTCCGGACGGCAGCTTCAGGCCGCCGCCGAACTGGGACGAAGGCTTCGAGTTCCACCGGGGCGCCAACCAGGGGCCGGCCGACCACGCAGACTTCAGCGAGTTCTTCTCGTCGGTGTTCGGCGCCGCCGAACGGCGCGGTGCCGAACGCCGCAACTACCGCGCCCGCGGCGAGGACCATCACGCGGCCATCGAGATCGCGCTGGAAGATGCGCTCAACGGTGCCGAGCGCGAGATCACGCTGCGCTCGCAGGAGCTCGACGCCCAGGGCCGTCCCGAGTTCAAGACCCGGACGCTCTCAGTGAAGATCCCGCCCGGCGTGCATCCGGGCCAGTACATCCGGCTGGCGGGCCAGGGCATGCCGGGCCACGGCGGCGAGCCGGCCGGCGACCTGTACCTCGAGGTGCGCATCGCGCCGCATCCGCTGTACCGGGTCGAGGACCGCGATCTCTACATGACCTTGCCGATCACGCCGACCGAAGGCGCGCTCGGCGCGCAGGTCAAGGTGCCGACGCCGGGCGGCGGCGTGGTCGAGGTCACGGTGCCGCCCAAGGCCCGCAACGGACTCAAGCTGCGCCTCAAGGAACGCGGCCTGCCGGGCAAGCCGCCGGGCCACCTGTATCTGCTGCTCGAGATCGCACTGCCGCCGGCCGACACCGACGCCGCGCGCAAGGCCTACGAGCAGCTCGCCCAGGCCGCGCCATTCGATCCGCGGCGCCATCTCGGAGTGTGACGACCATGACTTCCTCCGTCTCCATCACGACCACCACCCTGAGCGCCTCGCACCCCCTGGCCGCCAGCGAACTCGCGCATGCCTGCGGCGCGCAGCTCGACTGGGTGGTCCAGCTGGTCGAGGTCGGCATCATCGAGTCGCGCACGCCGGCCGAACGGCCGGACGACTGGCGCTTCCATGGCAGCGACCTGCAATGCGCACTGGAGGCCCGACGGCTGGAGCGCGACTTCGGCGTCGGGCTCGACGCGGCAGCCCTGATCCTCGACCTCGAGCACGAGGTGCGGCGGCTGAAGGGCGTGCTGCGGGCGCAGGGCCTGGGGCGCGAGATCTGAAGAAGATCCTGCCGCCGGGCGGGGCCTACTGTATCGTCTTCAGGTTCCCGATCCGCACCAGCATCTCGGTGAACATCTGCATGTCGGCGTCGAGGTCTGCCAGTTCCTTGTATTCCTTGGCGTTGTGCGCCGTGTACTTCTTGCCGGGCATCGCCGGACCGAAGTTGATGGCATTGGGCATCAGCTTGGCGGTGGTGCTGCCCGCGGTCGGCACCGGCTTGGCTTCGAGTCCCGTGGTGTCGCCGAAGATGTTCAGCAAGGTCGACAACCAGGCGCCCTTCGGGTCGCGTGCCATCCAGTCGACCTGCACATAGTCGATTTCGACCCGGGCCTGGCTCGCCGCGGCCCACTCGTCGATCTTGGCCTTCAGCGTGGCGGTGAGCTGCTCGGGCGTGCTGCCGCGCGGCATGCGCACATTGGTGGTCACTTCGAGCTTGCCGTCCTTTTCGCGGATCAGGTTGGGCGACAGGGTCAGCGGCCCCATGAAGTCGTCCTGGTAGCCGACGCCCATCTTCTCGCCGAGGTAGCCGGTGCCATAGAGGTCGATCAGGTACCTGACGGCCTTGGTGTAGTGGTTGCCCGCGGTCACCACGCCGGACTCCTGCAGGAAGAGCGCGAGCCGCGGCAGCGGGTTGACGCCCTCCTCCGGCCGCGAGCCGTGCGCCGACACGCCCGTGACCTTCACCTCGATGCTGTCCGCGCCCTTGGCGATGTCGATGCCGAACTTGCCGCCCTGGCCCTCGTACTTGCGAATGAAGGGGCCCTTGACGAATTCGAGCCGGGCCGCCACCTGCGCCAGGTCGCCGCCCTTCAGCGTGGCGGTCGCCGTCTGCGGCACCGCATTGGCCGACGAGGCGCCCGCCATCGCGGTGATGGCGGTGCGCACGGCGCTGCTGCCGTCCGCCTCCTCGACCGGGAAGAAGACCTTGAGCGCACCCGGGCCCTTCTCGGCGACCACGGCCGGGTACTTGCTGTCGAGCACGATGTTGTAGTCGGGCAGCGGCGTCTTCGCGCGGTAGTACTTCATGCCGTCGCCGCCGGACTCCTCGGTGGTCTCGATCATCAGGCGGATCGTGCGGGCCAGCGGCAGGCCGCTTTCCTTCACGGCCTTCATCGCGTACAGCACCGCCGCGATCGAGCCCTTGTCGTCGATCGTGCCGCGCCCGTAGAGCGTGCCGCCCACGCGCGTCATCTTGAAGGGATCGAGCCGCGTGCCATCGTCGAGCACCCACTCGTCGGCCACCACGGGCACGACGTCGGCGTGGGTCAGGATGCCGAACTCGTCGGCACTCCGGCCCGGCAGCTTGACCTCGAAGATCCGGTTGTCGACGTTGCGGTATTGCAGTCCGAAGTCCTTGGCCATGCGTTCGACCAGGCGTCCGAACTCGATGATCTGCGGGCTCTCGTGCGGCGGCACCTTGTCGTCGCGCACCGTCGGGATCGCGACCATCGCCTCGAGCGACGACAGCACCGCCTTCTGGTTGTGAAGGCGGTTGTAGAGCCCCAGCAGGCGCGCGACCTGGGTCAGGTCATCGCCGGCGAGCGGCCGCCTGTGCTCGTAGGCCGCAATGGCGGGCTTGAGCCTGGGATCGGCCTTGGCGGCCTGCGCCAGGAAGGCGCGGAAGCTGGCCGAAGGCGCCGCCTGCTGGGTCGCGGCGAGGCGGTCGAGCTCGGGCTTCTTGAGGGTGTCGGCGGCAACAACCGGGGCGGCGAGGGCCAGCGCGAGGCTCACCGGGAAAATGGATAAAGTGAATCGATGCATGGTGAGGGTCCGGCCTGGGAACTTGGGCAGAGGCATGCAAGTCTACGACCGGAAAAAGTAGGCGGCGGCTGGCAGACGCCGCGGCGCCCAGGCCGAAAAATGCACGTTTGCGTCCCGTTGCCCAAGGAGTTCCGATGCCGGTGATCTGCGCCGCCTGCCAGACCGAAAACCGCGATGCCGCGAAGTTCTGCCACGGCTGCGCCCGCAAGCTGCCCGGCTTTGCCGCCACCGGGCCTTCTTTGCTGGATGGCCTGCGCTCGAAGCGGCCGGCCGCCGCAGCCGCGGCGCACCCGGCCGGCCTCGCCGGGCAGAACGCGCCGCGCGAATTCTGGCTCGGGCTGGGTGCGCTCATGCTCGCGGTGGCGATCGGATTCGGCGGCTGGTTCGGCTACGTGACACGCAAGGTGCCCGCACCCGCGCCCGCAAGCGGCGCGGCGCCGGTGGCGGTCGCGCCGCCAGCACCCGCGCAGGCCGCCGAGGCGCGCAGGCCGCCGGAGCCGATGCCGCAGCCGGTGCCGCTCGGCTCGTCGCTGAGCGCCGGCGAAGCGGAAGTGACCGACAAGCCGCCCGCGCCGCCACCCGCCGTCGTCGCAGCGCCCGCGCCGCCGCCCCCCACGCCCGCGGCGGTCGAACGCCGGCCGGCGCCGACCGCACCCGCGCGCGCGGCCGCACTCGACCCACGCCAGGGCTGCCAGAACCTCAACTTCTTCTCCGCCGCCCGCTGCGAAGCCGCGCATTGCGACCAACCCGCCTACACCCGCCATCCGCGCTGCAATGAAGTGCGGGCCGACCGGCGCCGCGACGAGGCGCGGCGCAATCCGATGCTCGGGACCTGAGGCGGCGGCGCCGAATCTGGCCTGCTTCGGAATCAGGCTGCCTTGCCCTGCACCAGCTTGATCACGCTCGAGAAATCCAGCGCCCCATGGCCGCCGAGGCTGTGGGCGGCATACAGGTTGCGCGCCAGCCCACCGAGCGGCGTCGAGGCGCGCACCGCGGCCGCGTTCTCCTGCGCCAGACCCAGGTCCTTCAGCATCAGGTCGGTGCCGAAGCCGCCCGCATAGCCCTTGGATGCCGGCGCGTTTTCCATCACGCCAGGCAGCGGGTTGTACTTCTCGAGCGCCCAGTTGCCGCCCGAAGAGCGCCGCATGATCTCGGACAGCACCTTCGGATCGAGGCCGTTGGCCACCCCCAGTGCGATCGCCTCCGAGGTGCCGATCATCAGGATGCCGAGCAGCATGTTGTTGCAGATCTTGGCGGTCTGGCCGGCACCCGCGGCGCCGGCGTGGAAGATGTTGGCGCCCATCTTCTCGAGCACCGGACGGGCGCGCTCGAGGTCGGCCTCGGCACCGCCGATCATGAAGGTCAGCGTGCCTGCGATCGCGCCGCCGGTGCCGCCCGACACCGGCGCGTCGATCACCGCGATGCCTCGCCTGGCACCCGCTTCGGCGACCTTTCGCGAGGTCGCCGCCGCGATGGTGCTGCTGTCGATCACCAGCGTGCCCGGTGCGATCTTCTCGAGCAGCCCGTCGCTGCCCAGGTACAGGCCTTCGACATGCGCGCTGGCCGGCAGCATGCTGATCACGACCTCGGCGCCGGCCACGGTCTCGGCCGCCGAGGCGGCGATCGCCAGGCCCTCGGCCGCGAACTTCCTGCAGGCCTCGGCCGAGAGGTCGAAGGCGCTCAGCGTGTAGCCGGCCTTCAGCAAATTGAGGGCCATGGGCCYGCCCATGTTGCCGAGGCCGATGAATGCGATCTTCATGTCGTCTGTCTCCGTTCTTGTGGGGATGCGGGCGGCACGCTCAGGCGAGCGACACCAGTTCGGGCGCCATCTCGCCGCGCGGGCGCAGATGATCTTCGATGAAGGCCGGCGTGATCTCCTCGAGGGTGGCCGGGCTCCAGCGCGGATTGCGGTCCTTGTCGACCAGCACGGCGCGGATGCCCTCGGCGAAGTCCTTGTGGGCACAGAAGCCCAGCGAGGCCCAGTACTCGAGCCGGAACACCTCGGCCAGCGACATCCGCGGCACCCGCTGCCAGAGCGCGAAGCTCAGCGCGGCCGAACTCGGCGCGCCCTTGGCGAAGGTCTTCGCGGCCGTCTGCAGCCATGGGTCTTCGTGCTGCAGATTGCGCAGCCGCTTGGCGATGTCGAGCAGGTCGTCGCCGGCCATCAGCGCGTTGATGGTGTCGAAGTGCTCGCGCAGCTTCGAGGGCGGCAGTTCGGCGCCTTCGCCGGCCTGCGCCAGCAGACGAGACAAGGTGGCGCGGTCGGCTGGCGCATCCGATTGCCATGCGGTCGAAGCGATCGAGGACAGGACTTGCGCCTTGTTCTCGTGCGGCACCAGCAGGTCGGCCAGGCCGCAGAAGATCGCATCCGCGGCATTCAGCGGCGCCGCCGTCAGCGCCAGGAACAGCCCCACCCGCCCCGGCATGCGGCGCAGGAACCAGCTGCCGCCCACATCCGGGTACAGGCCGATGTTGATCTCGGGCATGGCGACCCGGCTCTGCGCCGTGACCACGCGGTGCGAGCAGCCCGCCATCAGGCCGACGCCGCCCCCCATCACGATGCCGTGGCCCCAGCACAGGAAGGGCTTCGGGAAGGTGTGGATCAGGTGGTCGAGCTCGTACTCCTCGGCGAAGAAACGCTCGGCATATTCGTTGCGTTCCGGACCGCATTCGAGCAGCGTCTGGTAGTGCTGGCGCAAGTCGCCGCCGGCGCAGAAGGCCTTCTCGCCCGCCGCATCGAGCAGCACGCCGACGATGCCCGCATCCGCCGCCCATTCGCGCAGCTTCGGCGTCAGCAGCCGCACCATCGCGACCGACAGCGAGTTGAGCGAAGCCGGCGCGTTGAGCGTGGCGACGCCGAAGCGCTTGCCGTCGGCGGTCTTGATTTCGTTGAAGAGAAGGACGGAGTCGGTCATCGGATGTCGGAGTCGCCTTCGAGAAGTTTGCGCGCGACGATCACGCGCATGATTTCATTGGTGCCTTCGAGGATCTGGTGCACGCGCGCATCGCGCACCAGCCGCTCCAGCGGGAATTCGCTCAGGTAGCCGTAGCCGCCGTGCAGCTGCAGCGCGTCGTTGCAGACATTGAAGCCGGCATCGGTCGCGAAGCGCTTGGCCATCGCGCAATAGGTGCTTGCGTCGGCATGGCCGGCATCGAGCTTGCTCGCGGCCAGCCGCACCATCTGCCGCGCCGCGACCAGTTCGGTCGCCATGTCGGCGAGCTTGAACTGCAGCGCCTGGAAGCTGGCCAGCGGCTTGCCGAACTGCTGGCGCTCGTGCAGGTAGCGCCGGGCGGCGTCGAGCGCGCCTTGCGCCGCGCCGACCGAGCAGGTCGCGATGTTGATGCGACCGCCGTCGAGCCCCTTCATCGCGATGCGGAAGCCCTCGCCTTCGCTGCCCAGCAGGTTCTCGGCCGGCACCCGCACGTTGTCGAAGTCGATGGTGCGCGTGGRCTGGCTGTTCCAGCCCATCTTGTGTTCCTTCTTGCCGTAGCTGATGCCGGGCGCATCGGCCGGCACCGCCAGCGCCGAGATGCCGCCGGCGCCGCCGCCGCCGGTGCGCGCCATCAGCACCAGCACGTCGGTCGATCCGGCGCCCGAGATGAAGGCCTTGCCGCCGTTGATGACGTACTCGCTGCCCTGCAGCTCGGCGCGCGTCTTGAGCGATGCGGCGTCCGAGCCGGCGCCGGGCTCGGTCAGGCAGTACGAGGCCAGCTTGCGCCCGCTGGTCAGGTCCGCGCCCCAGCGCTCTCGCACTGCCGGACCGCCCCAGGCGCCGAGCATCCAGGTCGCCATGTTGTGGATCGTGATGAAGGCCGTCGTCGACGGATCGACCGCGGCCATCTCCTCGAACACCAGCGTGGCATCGAGGCGCGGCAAGGCCAGGCCATCGATGCTGTCCGGCGCATAGAGCCCGCAGAAGCCGAGCTCGCCGGCCTTGGCGATGGCGTCCTTCGGGAAGATCGCCTCGGCGTCCCAGCGCGCCGCGTGCGGTGCGAATTCGTTCAGGGCAAAGTCGCGCGCCGTCTGGGCGAAGGCGCGCTGCTCCTCGGTCAGCTCGAAGTCCATGCGGACGAGCTTACTTCAGGCTGATGGTCGTGTTGACGCCGTGCGAGACGGTGCTGTCGTCGAACCAGCGCGCCGTGATCGTCTTGGTCTGGGTGTAGAACATGATCACTTGCTTGCCGTACGGCCCCAGGTCGCCGAGCTTCGAGGCCCGCGATCCCGTGAACGAGAACATCGGCACCGGCACCGGGATCGGCACGTTGATGCCGACCTGGCCGACGTCGATGTCTTCCTGGAAGCGGCGCGCCGCGGCACCCGACTGCGTGAAGATCGCGGTGCCGTTGCCGTTCGGGTTGGCGTTGATCAGCTCGATCGCCTCGTCGATGCTCTCGGCATTGGCCAGGCACAGCACGGGGCCGAAGATCTCCTGTTCGTAGATCGTCATGCCGGGCTTGACGTCGGCGAACACCGTCGGGCCGACGAAGTTGCCCTTCTCGTAGCCGGGCACGGTGGGCTTGCGGCCATCGAGCGCCAGGGTCGCGCCATCGGCCACGCCGCGCTCGATCAGGCCGTTGACCCGGTCGTAGGCCGCGCAGGACACCAGCGGGCCGACGTCGACGCCCTTCTCGGTGCCGGCGCCGATCTTCAGCGTCCTGGCCTTCTCGACCAGGTCGGGCACCCACTTCTGCGCCTCGCCGACCAGCACCGCCACCGACACCGCCATGCAGCGCTGGCCCGCGGCGCCGAAGCTCGCGCCGGCCAGCGCGTTGAGCGTCTGCTCCTTGTTGGCGTCGGGCATCACGATGGCGTGGTTCTTCGCGCCCATCATGCATTGCACGCGCTTGCCGGTGAGCGTGGCGCGGTTGTAGACGTGGGTGCCGACCTTGGTCGAGCCGACGAAGGAAATCGCCTTGATGTCCTTGTGGTCGCAGATCGCGTTGACCACCTGCTCGCCACCGTGGACCACGTTGAGCACCCCGGCCGGGATGCCGGCTTCGAGCGCCAGTTCGCACAGGCGCATCGTGACCATCGGGTCTTGCTCGGAGGGCTTCAGCACGAAGGTGTTGCCGGTGACGATCGCCATCGGGAACATCCACAGCGGGATCATCGCCGGGAAATTGAAGGGCGTGATGCCGGCGCAGACGCCCAGCGGCTGCAGCAGCGTGTAGGTGTCGACCCCATTGGCCACGTTGTTGGCCAGTTCGCCCAGCTGCAGGTTGCCGATCGACGCCGCATGCTCGACCACTTCGAGGCCGCGGAACACGTCGCCCTCGGCGTCGGGCAGGGTCTTGCCCTGCTCGGCCGTGAGGATCGCGGCCAGTTCGGCCATGTTTTCGCGGATCAGCTGCTGGTACTTGAGGAAGATCCGGGCCCGGGCGCCGATCGGCGTCTTGCGCCAGGTCGTGAAGGCTTCCTTGCCCGAGGCGACCGCGGCGTCGACTTCGGCCGGGGTCGCGAACGGCACCTTGGCCAGCACTTCCTGCGTGGCGGGGTTGACGATGTCGCGCCACTCGGTGGTCTTCGACTCGACGAACTTGCCGCCGATCAGCAGCTTGACGGTGGCGACCTGGGTCGCGGAGTTGGTGGTGGCGTCCATGTGAACTTGTCTCCTTGGAATGGGGGGGTCTGCAGCGGCTCATCCTAGCTTTGCACTTTTGCCATGGCAATAGACAAATATGCACCTTCGATCTGCATAATTGCAGATCGAAGGTGGGGACAACCTGCGACCGCCAACTAACGCAGAGGCAAGCGAAGAATCTCTGCGGTGGTCATCACGTCGCCGAAGGTGTCTTCGATTTCGGCGAGTGCGGCGGCGTGCAACTCGGCGCTTTCGACGGCATCGCCATTCCTGCGGGTAATGACGCGTGTTGCCGCGGCATCGGACGCCACCAGCACCTGGTAGCCCAGCGGCACTGCATCACGTGCGGCAGCAGCGATACAGGCGTGGGTCATCAGCCCGGCGACAACGATCGTCTTGATCCCGGCTTCTTTCAGCCGGCGATCCAGGTCGGTGCTGGCGAACACGCTGACGGAGGTCTTTTGCAGCACGGTGTCCTGCGGACGCGGCTCCATTCCAGGATGAAACTTGACCGTCTCGCCGTCCACGGCGAACACCGCCGATCCTGCCGGCGCGATGTGCTGGACCTGGAACACCTGCATCTTCGCGGCGTCGGCGAGTCGCAAAAGGCGCTGGGCGTTGGCCTGTGCCTTCTCGCCGTCGGGAATCGGCATGCGGCCGTTGAAGTATTCGTTCTGAAAATCGATGACTACGAGCGCCGTGGTTCGTGGGTCGAGGTGATCGAGCGGCTTCACGCCGAGCATGGCGCGGATGGTCGGATGGCTGTTGGCCGGCGGCTCGGCGGCCATCGCCCCTCCGAAGACCATCGGCGCGAGCCCGAGTAGCAGGGTGTTGCAGACCGCAAAGAACTTGCGTTGGAACATGGAGAAGCAGTTCAAGGCACTGTCCCTTGCTTGAGGTTGTGTCCATAGGGGCAACGAAGGATCGTCTCGATCGCGTTGGAGAGCAGGCCGTTGGCTCAGACGCCATGTCAGCGCTGATTCCAGCAAGGCGTAGTTTTTCTGCATGGCTGTATCGACCGCAAGAACTGCGTTGCGTGCACGCACGCGAGTACCCGAAGCGAATGCCACCATGTCGAGATCGTGGGAGTCAATGTCTTCCAAAATGAACGCACCCTCAGATCAGCGACAGACGCAGTACCTGCTCGGTCGTCAGGATGTCGCCGAAGGTGTCGTCGATGGAGGCCAGGGCCGCTCGATGCAGATTCGCATGAGTCACGCCTGACGACGCACCATCGTTGCCGTCCAGATCGCGCGTGGCGCAGGCATCGTCAACGACGATGACTGAGTACCCCAGCGGCACCGCGTCGCGCGCAGCGCCGGCCACGCAGGCATGGGTCATCAGGCCGGCAATGATCAGGGTTTCGATGCCGGCGGCGCGCAGACGACGGTCGAGATCGGTGGTGGGGAACACGCTGACCGAGGACTTTTTCAGCACCACATGATGCGGTGCGGGCTGCAGGTCGCGGTGGAATCGAACGCCGTCGCCGCCCTCCGCGAAGATCGGGCTCCCTGCCGGCGTGACATGCTGGACATGGAACACCGGCATCTTCGCCTGATCGGCGTGGTCGATCAGGCGCTGGGCATTGCGCAATGCGCGCTCGCCGTCCGGCAGCGGCATCCTGCCGCTGAAATACTCGTTCTGGAAATCGATGACCAGCAAGGCGCTGCTGGACGCATGGATGGTCTGAGCCGCGGTGGCGCCGCTCATGGTGCGGATCGTGGGATGATTCATAGTGTGTTCGATGTTGTTTCGTGTTCGTTGTTGACGTGGCTTCTTCTCAGCTCTCCCTGGCCTTGGCGGCAGGAAGTGGATCTTCCAGGACCGGCCCGTTTGCCGAAAGCACGCTGGAAGACAACAAGTGATCGATTCGGGCCAAAACAATGACCACCTTGGATTCAACAGAAACACATACCGTCGCCGTGATCGCTTTCGACGGCATCAGCGCCTTTCATCTTTCGGTACCCAGCATCGTGTTTGGCGACAACCTCGCGCGCCTGGGCGTGCCCCGTTACCGACTGCTGATTTGCGGCGAAAGGACGGGGTTGGTATCGACCCTGTCAGGCTTCGATATCGATGTGCCGCACGACCTGTCGGTGCTGCAGGAGGCCCACACCGTGATCGTGCCGGCGTGGCGGGACCCCGATGAACGCCCGCCCGAAGCACTGTTGCAAGCCCTGTGCGCAGCCCACGAACGCGGCGCACGGATGGTTGGCCTTTGCCTGGGCGCGTTCGTCCTCGCCGAAGCGGGCCTGCTGGATGGCCGCACCGCATCGACCCACTGGGTATGGGGCAGCGACTTCGCGAAGAAATACCCCAAGATCAAGCTGGACCCGAAGGCCCTCTTCCTGGACGATGACGACATCCTCACCTCGGCGGGCACGGCCGCCGCCATCGACTGCTGCCTTCACCTGCTGCGGCGTGATCACGGCGCCGAGGTGGCGAATCACGTGGCCCGGCGCCTGGTGGTGGCGCCTTGCCGACATGGCAATCAGGCGCAATACATCGAACAGCCGCTGCCGAAGGCAGACGGCCGGGATCTGCTCGGCAAGACGCTCGACTGGGCCATCGCGCATCTGGAACAACCGTTGTGCCTTGACCAACTCGCGGCCAGATCGGGGCTGAGCCGGCGCAGCTTCACCCGGCGCTTCAAGATGAAGACGGGGACCACGGTGACGCAATGGCTGCTGAGCCACCGGTTGTCCGCGGCGCAGCGCCTGTTGGAGACCACCGACAAACCGATCGAGCGCATCGCCGACCTCGTCGGCTTTGGCTCGACGGTGTCGCTGCGCCGGCACTTCGTCGCGGCCTTCTCGATTTCTCCTTCTGCCTACCGAAAGCAGTTCCCTCGAGCCTGATCGGTCGACATCGGAGTTGCGCGAAGGGGGTCTGCAGCGACGGTTCCCGGCTTTTCACTTTTGCGATCGCAATAGAAATCGATCTGCATAATTGCAGATCATGGACTGGGACAACCTGCGCTTTTTTCTCGAGCTTTCCCGCACCGGCACGCTGGTCGGCGCGGCGCGGCGGCTGGCGGTCGACCACACGACGGTCGCGCGCCGCATCCAGGCGCTCGAGAAGCAGGTCGGCGGCGCCCTCTTCTCGCGCGAAGCCGACGGCCACCGCCTGACCGAGGCCGGCCGACGGCTGCAGCCGCAGGTCGAGGCGATGGAGGCAGCCTTCCAGACGGTCGAGCGGTCGGCGCCGGCGTCGCAGGAGGGCTTGTCGGGACTGGTGCGGATCGGCGCCACCGAGGGCTTCGGCACCGTGGTGCTGGCGCCGCAGCTGGCGCTGTTCGCGCAGTCGCATCCGAAGCTGGTGATCGACCTGCTCGCCATGCCGCGGCTGGTGCACCTGTCGCGGCGCGAAGCCGACATCGTGATCTCGCTCGAACGGCCGGCCCGCGGGCCGGTGGTCGTCGCCAAGCTCAGCGACTACGTGCTGCGGCTCTATGCCTCGAAGGCGTACCTGTCGAAGCACGCCCCGATCCGCAACCGCGACGACCTGCGCGGCCACACCTTCATCAGCTACGTCGACGACCTGCTCTTCAGCAAGGAACTGCAATACCTCGACGAGCTGTACAAGCCCGACTCCTTCGCGCTGCGCAGCACCAGCATCCTGGCGCAGCACCAGGCCACGGCGGCCGGCGCCGGCATCGCGGTGCTGCCGGCCTTCATCGCCGAGCGCGACAAGTCGCTGCGCCGCGTGCTGCCGGCCGAAGCCAACTTCACGCGCACCTTCTGGATATCGGTGCCGGCGGAGACGCGGCACCTGGCGCGGATGAAGGCGGTGTGGGATTTCCTGCGCGCGACGGTGGAGGCTCAGCGGGACGTCTTGTTGCCGCCGGGGTCCGAAGGCTGAAGTCTGGCGGGCACCTGCGGCTTTCTCGATGGACCTGATGGCACAACTTACATTACGGCCGCGCCCACGCCGCCGCCTGCGGAGACTGCGCGCCGCCGGCCAGCCGCCGCAGCTGCTGCAATTCGAATTCCTGAAACTGCGAAGACTGCATGCAGCCGAAGGCCCTGGCCTCTTCGGCAAACCGGTCCGGCGCATCCGGCAACGCATCGCGACCTTCGAGGCGAAACGAAACCGGCGCCAACGGCCCGAACAACAAGGCACGCGCGAGCCGAGGCCAGCGCTGCGGATCGGGCTCCACGCCCGCGGCGCGCGCAAACAGCAAGGCCATCAGGTTCATCTTGGTTTTCTCCGGCACGCCACGCGCGCGGCACTCGGCAACGCCCACCTCCATTTCTTCAAGTGTGGGCGCTGCGATGGCGCCGCTCCAGACGTAGGCGATCCAACGGGCCTGCAACTCGACCGGCGGAAACATCGGGCCCGACTGATCCCAGATGCCCACGAACGCGAGTCCGGGCAGCTGCGGATGGAAGGTGTGGCGGAAGAGATCGAGCCGTTGCGCGTCAAGGCCCAGCATGCGGCGGGTCGGCTCGCCGAGGAAGGGCATCTTCAGCTCGAAGCCGGTGCCGAAAACGATGCCGTCGTAGGTCTCGGAGGACCCGTCCTTGAAACGAACACGCGTGTCGTCTACCCTGTCGAACCAGGGACGCACCTCGATCCGGCCCTCGGCGACCAGTGGCAAGAAATGCTGGCTCAATGTCAGACCCGCTTCGAAGATGCTGTCGGCCGGCTTCGGCGCGCCGAATTGTTCGGGACTACCGCCCCAGGCCAGCACCAGCGCCTTGAGCATTTCTCCGAATTCGCCGCGCGGCAGCGACTCCTCCGCCAACGCCTGGAAGCGCGTGAACACGCGATGGTCGGAGGGCACGCCCGCCACCAGCTTCGGCAACACATAGCGCTGCCGACGATGGCACAGGTCTACCCTTGCCGCGCCGAGCATGCAGAGATCGCTGGCGACCTCGAGGGCACTGATGGCACAGCCCGCGACGAGCACGCGCTTGCCGCGGTAGCGCTCCGGATGCTTGTAGGCAGAGGTATGCGCCACGCCATGGCTGCCCGAAAAAGACGCCAGCCCCGGCACCTCGGGAATGCGCGAGTGCTGGAAGCGGCCACAGGCGACCACGACTCTGTCAAAGATCTCTGCGTCGTGCGCATCGTGGCGCACGGCCCAGCCGCCAGGCACGGGCGCAATCTCGTGCACCTTGGTGCGCAGTCGTATTCGCCGGGACAGGTCGAATCGGTCCGCATAGCGCAGCAGGTAGTCGCCGATCTCGCGATTGGACGGATAGACCGCGAGACCCGGCGCGTGCGGCAGGTCGCTGAACTGGGTGAGAACGCGGCTGGTGTTGGTGCGCATCGATGGCCATACGCCGCTGCAGATCGGATCGCCGCTCCATTGGCCGCCAGGCCTTTGCGCCTGCTCGAACAGCACGGGCTCGAAGCCTTCGGATTGCAGGTAGCGGGCAGCGACCAACCCGCCCGGCCCGGCCCCGATGATTGCGACTCTTGGCATCGTTGGAACCTCCATCCTCGCCGGGATCGTCGCTGCTGGGGACGCTTCCCGATGCGGGGTCGATTCTCTCAGCTGCTGCTGATATGCTGGCGCATCGCATCTCCTCCGCATGCAGCCACTGCAAAGAAAACTGAACATCGGAATCGCCGGTGCCGGGCCCGCCGGTCTGGCGACCTCCATCGCGCTGGCGGGCTTGGGCCACCGGGTCGAGGTCTTCGAGAAGCACCCGACGCTTGAACCCTTGGGCGCGGGGCTGCTCATCCAACCGCAAGGACTTCGCGCGCTCGAAGCACTCGGCGTGCGGCGCAAGTTCGATGAGGTCAGCGTCCCCATCGGACGACTGCTTGGAACCAGCCACCGCGGCTGGCGCGTGGTCGACATCGACTACGAAGATGCACCCGCGCGCGCCGTCAGCCGGGCCCTGCTTGCTCGTGTTCTCTACGAGGCGGCCCGATCCGCCGGCGTCCATTTCTCATTGGCTCGCCATGTCGAGTCACTGGATGTGGTGGATGGGCGTGCGAGAGCGACGACGAATGCCGGCGCCTCGGATTTCGACCTGTTCGCCATTGCGGATGGGGCAGCTTCCCGCTTGAGGGAAAGCGCCGGCCTTGCGGGCCCTTCCAAGGCCTACCGGTGGGGCGCCCTTTGGGGCCAGTTCTGGGTGCCGGCCTGGAAGGATTCCGGAGTGCTTCTGCAGCGGTTCCGGGGAACCTCGGAGATGATGGGCCTTCTGCCGACCGAGCTTTCGGGCAGCGCCGTCCGGCTGTCCTTCTTCTGGAGCATTCGCGGCGACCGCTACGCAGCCTGGCGCTCGGCCGACCTGGCTGGATGGCGAGCGCATGTGCTGTCGCTCTGGCCCGAGTCCGAGCCCGTGGTCAGCCAGATTCGCCATCACGACGATCTGGCGTTCGCGACCTATCGCCATACGTGGCCGCGCTCGATGGGCGCCGGCCCGCTGTGCGTGGTCGGCGATGCGGCGCATGCCATGAGCCCTCAGCTCGGACTGGGGACGACGCTCGCCGTGGAAGACGCCCTCGCGCTTGCCCAGGCCGTGGCGCAGCACGGGGCGATGGGAGCGACGCAAGCGTTTTCATCGCGACGGTTGCGGCGTTCCCAGAGTTTTCAGACCTTGAGCCGATTGCTGACCCCGTGCTTCCAGGCGCAGGGTGCAGGCGTGTGGCAGGACGTGGCGTTCGCAACGGGACTGCGCATTCCGGGCGTGCCCTGGCTGATGAAGCGCAGCCTGGCGGCGCCTGCGAGATCCCATCCTGGCGGGACGGCGGCGGCGTATCCACCAGCCGACCCCAGTCGGCCCGCCCCTCTCGCATGACGCCCGGGCCGGTACGCCAGGCCTGGCGACAATCGCGAGCTACCCCGCCAGCCCCACGAACACGTTCTGCACGTCGTCGTTCGCATCGATGGCGGCCAGGAAGGCTTCCACCTCTTCGAGATGCTCGGCGCTCAGGCTCGCCGGATCGATCGGGTTCTTGGCCTTGTAGCCGAGCTTGGCCGACAGTACCGTGAAGCCCTGGGCCGGCAGCGCGCGGCTGACCAGGTCGAGGTCCGCCGGACTGGTCAGGAACACGGTGACGCCCTCGTCGCCCGGCTCGAAGTCCTGGGCCCCGGCCTCGATGGCCGCGAGTTCAGGGTCGGCACCGGCCTGCCGGGCTTCGGCCTCGATCATCCCCAGGTGGTCGAAGTCCCAGGCGACCGAACCGGACGCGCCCAGTTGCCCCTTGCGGAACAGCACCCGCATCTCGGGCGCGGTGCGGTTGACGTTGTCGGTCAGGCATTCGACCATCACCGGCACCCGGTGCGGTGCGAAGCCTTCGTAGATCACGTGATCGAAATGCACCGACTCGCCGGTCAGGCCGGCACCCTTCTTGATGGCACGCTCGAGCGTGTCCTTGGGCATCGAGACCTTGCGGGCCTGCTCGACCACCAGCCGCAGCCGCGCGTTCGACGCCGGATCGGCCCCGCTGCGAGCGGCGATCATGATTTCTTTCGCGAGCTTGCCGAACAGCCGGCCCTTGGCGTTGGCCGCCAGGTCCTTGTGCTTGGCTTTCCATTGCGCGCCCATGTGTTGTGTCCTTGAAGTTCGGCTTTGCCGCGGGTACAGGATTTTGCCGCAAGGCCAAGGCACGACGGCCGCTACCGGCCTTGCGCCGGCCACACCGCCGGATCGCTCCCCGGCGGCACCGAAGGCCGCGTCCACCCCGCTGGCGTCCGCGCCAACTGCGCGCTGTGCCTCAACCCGCACAGCTCGCCGAAGCCCGAGGCCGAGGTCTCCAGGTACGGCGTCCGATCGGGCACGGCCACCCCGAGACCGCCTTCGATCCGCCCCAACCCGCGCAGCCAGCGCCCGGTCTGCGCCAGCGACACCTGCACGTGCCAGCTGCCGCCCTCGCGCTGCTGGCGCCACAGCGCCGCCGCCGCGCCCATCGCGATCAGGTAGCCGGTGGCCTCGTCGAGGATCTGCATCGGCAGCGGCCGGGGCTTGCCGTCGCCGGCGGCCTCGCCCTCGGCGTGGTTGAAGCCCATGGCCGTCTGAACCAGCGAATCGAAGCCGCGCCGCCCGGCCCAGGGTCCGCGCGTGCCGTAGGCCGAGAGCGAGACGTGGACGATGCCGGGCCGGATGCGCGACGTGTCTTCAGGCCCGAAGCCGAGCGCCGCCAGCCCTCCGGGGCGATAGCCCTGCACGAACACATGCGCGTCGGCCAGCAGGCGCGCCAGCGTCTCCTTGCCTTCGGCGGTCTGGAGGTCGACATGCGCCGACAGCTTGCCGCGGCTGGTGTCGGCGATGGCCTCGATGTTCGGCAGCTTCGGCGAGTTGACCAGCATCACGTCGGCGCCATAGGCCGCCAGCGCGCGACCGCCCACCGGGCCGGCCAGGATGCGCGTGAGGTCGAGCACGCGCAGGCCGGCCAGCGGGCGCTGGTCGTTCGCCAGCGGCGGCAGCGACTGTGGCGATGCATCGCCGATGCGCTCGATGGTGAACAGCGGCTGATCGGCCAGCGCCCTGCCCTGCGGGGTCGCATCCCACTCTTCGAAGCGCCGCAGCGCGGTCGCGACCAGGCCTTGCGCGGCCGCCGCCTCTTCGAAATCGACCGCCTTCCAGCCCTGCATCGCGGCTTCGGCATCGGCGCGCTGCGCGCGCTGCGGGTCCAGCCCCAGCAGCCGCAGCGCACCTTCGCGATGGTGAGCGAAGTTGGCATGGATGCGCACCCAGCCATCCGAGCTGCGATAAAGGCCCGAGAAGGCATCCCAGAGCTCGGGCACCCGGCCGTCGAGGCTGAACCACCCGGTGCATTCGAGCGCCGCATGCCGCATGTCGACGCTCACCGCCTGGCGCGCGACGCCGCGCTGGTGGCCGAGTTCGCAGGCCGCCAGTGCCGCCGCCGCGATGCTGCACTGGGCCGCGGTGCCCACCGCAAAAGACGAAGGCAGCACCGGGTCGGCGCCCAGAAGCTGCGCAGAGGCCAGTGCCTCCTCGGGCAGTCCGGCCTGCAGCCAAATGCTGCGCAGGGCATCGAAGGCATTCATGGCGCGGCCTTTCATCGGGTCGTTACTGCAGCAGTTCGAATCCCTGCTCGCGCACGCTCTGCGAGTCGAACCCGATCTGCACGTTGAAGCGGCCCGGCTCCGCCACGCGGCGCAGCTGGGCATTGAAGAACTTGAGTTTGTCCTCGTCGACCGTGAAGCGCACCTGGCGCTCCTCGCCGGGCTGCAGCATGACTTTGCGGAAATCCCTCAGCTCCTTGACCGGACGGACCACCGACGCGGCCACGTCCTGGATGTAGAGCTGCACCACGGTCTCGCCCGCGCGCTGGCCCGTGTTCTTGACGGTCACGGTCGCTTCGACCTTGCCGTTGCGCGCCATGGTCGGGCTCGACAGCGTGACGTCCGACAGGGTGAAGTCGGTGTAGCTCAGGCCATAGCCGAAGGGATACAACGGGCCGGTGATCTCCTCGTAGTACTGCGAGGTGTAGTTGCCCGGCTTGCCTTCCGTGAAGGGGCGGCCCAGCCGCGGATGGTTGTAGTAGGTCGGGATCTGCCCGACCGAACGCGGGAACGAGATCGGCAGCTTGCCCGCCGGGTTGTAGTCGCCGTAGAGCACGTCGGCGATCGCGTTGCCGCCCTCGGTGCCGGTGTACCAGGTCTCGAGGATCGCGTCGGCCTCCTGCTGCTCGCGCACCAGCGCCAGCGGGCGGCCGTTCATGAGCACCAGCACCAGCGGCTTGCCGGTGGCCTTGAGCGCGGTGATCAGGTCGCGCTGGCTCTGCGGCAGGTCCAGGCTGGTGCGGCTCGACGACTCGTGCGACATGCCGCGCGCCTCGCCGACCGCGGCCACGACCACATCGGCCTGCTGCGCGGCCTTCACCGCCTCGGCGATCATCTCCGCCGGCGTGCGTGGGTCCTGCGTCACCTCGGGCGTGTCCCAGTTGAGGAAGTTGAGGTACTTGACGACGCCCTCGTCGTTGGTGATGTTGGCGCCGCGCGCATAGATCACGCGGCCCTTGCCGTCCTTCGCGACCGCGGCATTCAGGCCCGCGCGCAAGGTGACCGCGTTCTTCGAGTAGCCCGCCGCCGACCAGCTGCCGAGCATGTCGATCGGCGCGTCGGCCAGCGGGCCGACCAGCGCGACGGCGGCCGAGCGCGCCAGCGGCAGCGTGCGGTTGCGGTTCTCGAGCAGCACCATCGATTTGCGCGCCACCTCGCGCGCGGCCGGACGGCTCAGGCGGCTGTCGGCATTGAGGTCCGGCGGATCGTCCTTGGCCACCCCGATGCGCAGGTACGGGTCGCGGAACAGGCCCATGTCGTACTTGGCGCCCAGCACCTCGCGCACCGCGTTGTCGATCGCCTTCATGCTCACCTCGCCGGACTTGACCAGGCCCGGCAGCTCCTTCAGGTAGACCGAATCGGCCATGCTGAGGTCGATGCCGTTGTTGATCGCGAGCTTGGCGGCCTCGCGCTCGTCCTTGGCCACGCCATGGCGGATCAGCTCGATGATGGCACCGTGGTCGCTGACCGCCACGCCCTTGAAACCCCAGTCCTTGCGCAGCAGGTCCTGCATCAGCCAGGTGTTGGAGGTGGCGGGCACGCCATTGATCGAGTTGAGCGCCACCATCACGCCGCCGGATCCGGCATCGATCGCGGCGCGGTACGGCGGCAGGTAGTCCTGGTACATCCGCATCGGACTCATGTCGACCGTGTTGTAGTCGCGCCCGCCTTCCACCGCGCCGTACAGCGCGAAGTGCTTCACGGCCGTCATGATGCGGCCGGCGGGCACTGGCAAGGTGCCGCCCTGGAAGCCCTTGACCGCGGCCTTGGCGATCTCGGACACCAGGTAGGGGTCTTCGCCGAAGCCCTCCGAGGTGCGGCCCCAGCGCGGGTCGCGCGCGATGTCGACCATCGGCGCGAAGGTCATGTCGATCGAGTCGGCGCTGGCTTCGCGGGCAGCGGTACGCGCCATCACGTCGACCGCGCCCAGGTCCCAGCTCGACGCCAGCCCGAGGCCGATCGGAAAGGTGGTGCGATGCCCGTGGATCACGTCATAGGCGTAGAACATCGGGATCTTCAGCCGGCTCTTCATGGCCGCGTCCTGCAGCCGGCGGTTGTCGGGGCGGTTGACCGAATTGAAGGTGCCGCCGACCCGGCCGGCCGCGATCTCGTCGGCCAGCTGCGCGATCGGCATTTCGGGGCCGATGCTGATCAAGCGGAGCTGGCCGATCTTCTCGTCCAGCGTCATTCTTGAAATGAGGTCGGCGACCAAGGCCGTTTTGCTTTTCGGTGCGGCGGGCTGCGCCTGGGAGAAAGCCAGCGGGCTGGCCAGTCCGGCCGCCAGGGCCAGCACAAACGACATCTTCATTCAGTCTCTTTCATGGATTCGTCGCCGCGTGCGGCGATGCGTCTCGCGCACGGCCCCTCTCTCGAGGGGGAAGGCTTGTCTAGCCCTGGATGCTAAGCTAAGCCGATATTTGTCGACTCGGACAGATCCGAGATACGACAGGAAGTTTCCATAAGTTGATTCTCATGATTGCTCACGCCGCCCGCCGCCGGGGACCGAAGCCCGCGCTGCTGTCCCTGGCCTCCGCCGCCCTGCTGCTCTGGGCCTGCCAGGCCCAGGCCTTCTCGCTCGACGACGTCACGGCGCAGGCACGCACCCTGATGAACAAGCCCTACGTGGCGCCGGTGAACAACCTGCCGCCGGCTTTCAGCGACATGCAGTTCGCCGACTACCAGAAGATGCAGCCGCGCGCCGACCGCTTCGAATGGAAGGACCTGGACACGCCGTTCCGGCTGAACTTCTACCACCAGGGCATGCAGTTCAATTCGGCCGTGCGGATCAACGAGATCACCGCCGACGGCGTGCAGGAGATCAAGTACGACCCCGACCGCTTCGACTTCGGCGGCCTCGCCTTCGACCGCGGCGCGACCCAGGCATTGGGCTACGCCGGCTTCCGGGTGCTCTACCCGATCAACCAGCCCGACAAGCTCGACGAGATCGTGAGCTTCCTCGGCGCCAGCTATTTCCGCGTGATCGGCAAGGGCCAGGTGTACGGGCTGTCGAGCCGCGGGCTGGCGATCGACACCGCGCCGCCGGGCGGCGAGGAGTTTCCCAACTTCCGCGAGTTCTGGATCCAGCGGCCGGCGCCGCAGGACCGCCAGCTGGTGATCTACGCGCTGCTCGACTCGCCGCGCGCCACCGGCGCCTACCAGTTCATCGTGACGCCCGGGGGCAAGGACGCAGTGGTCGACGTGCAGGCCAACATCTTCGTGCGCGGCGACATCAAGACGCTCGGCATCGCGCCATTGACCAGCATGTTCCTCTACGGGCCGAACCAGCAGTCGGACCTCAAGCGCGGCTTCAGGCCCGCGATCCATGATTCGAACGGCCTCGCGCTGCGCACCGGCAGCGGCGAATGGATCTGGCGGCCGCTCAACAACCCGCGCCAGCTCGCGATCAGCTCGTTCGAGATCGAGAACCCGAAAGGCTTCGGCCTGCTGCAGCGCGGCCGCGAGTTCTCGCGCTACGAAGACCTCAAGGACCGATACGACCTGCGCCCGAGCGCCTGGATCGAGCCGCAGGGCCAATGGGGCAAGGGCCGCGTCACGCTGATGGAAATCCCGACGCCGGACGAGACCAACGACAACATCGTGGCCTTCTGGACGCCTGACGCGCCCACCCGGCGCGGCCAGATGCTGCAGTTCGCCTACCGCATGCACTGGACCACCGACGAGCCGGCGCTGCACGATGCCGCCAACGCCTGGGTCCGCCAGACCTTCCACACCGACAGCGAGCAGCTGCAGGCCAACCTGATCCGCAAGCTCGACGGCAACAGCGCCTTCCTGATCGATTTCGAAGGCCCGGCGCTGGCCAGCCTGCCGCCCGGCACCGAGGTCAAGCCGCGGGTCAGCGTGGGCGACAACGCCGATCTGATCGACGTCGGCATCGAGCGCAACCCGGCGACCAAGGGCTGGCGCGTGTCGCTGCGGGTGCGCGTGAAGAACCCGGCCCTGTCGGTCGAGATGCGGGCCGCCCTGGTGCAGGGCGACCAGCCGATCAGCGAGACCTGGAGCTACCAGCTGCCGCCGAATCCGCCGGTGGCGGCAGCAGCGCCGCCAGCGCCCGCGGCGACGCCCTGAGCGGCTCGCGGCCTCAGGCCAGCAGCTTGGCGCCGGTCTTGGCCTGGAGGGCGTCGAAGCTCACGCCGGGCGCGAGCTCGACCACCTTGAGGCCCTCGGGCGTGACGTCCATCACGGCCAGGTCGGTGATGATGCGGTCGACCACGCCGACCCCGGTCAGCGGCAGGCTGCACTTCTCGAGGATCTTGAGGTCCTCGGTGCCGTCCTTCTTGCGAGCAACGTGTTCCATCAGGATGATCACGCGCTTGACGCCGGCCACCAGGTCCATGGCACCGCCCATGCCCTTGACCATCTTGCCGGGGATCATCCAGTTGGCGAGATCGCCCTTCTCGCTGACCTGCATGGCGCCGAGGATCGACAGGTTGATCTTGCCGCCGCGGATCATCGCGAAGCTGTCGTGGCTGCCGAAGATGGCCGAGCCCGGCAAGGTGGTCACGGTCTGCTTGCCGGCGTTGATCAGGTCGGCGTCGACCTGGTCTTCGGTCGGAAAGGGGCCGATGCCGAGCATGCCGTTCTCGCTCTGCAGCCAGACTTCCTTGTCGCCGACGAAGTTCGCGACCAGGGTCGGGATGCCGATGCCGAGGTTGACGTAGAAGCCGTCTTCGAGTTCTTCTGCCGCACGTGCGGCCATCTGGTCCTGGGTCCAGGGCATGTCAGGCTCCTTTGGTGTTCTTGATGGGCGCGGGGACTTCGACACCCGCGGCCGCTTGCGCGATCGCGGCCTGGGCCTCGACCTTGGCGGCGGCGGCATCGACCGAGGCGCTCACGGTGCGCTTCTCGATGCGCTTCTCGGGCGTGGCGTTGAGCACGATGCGGTGCACGTAGATGCCCGGCAGGTGGATGTCGTCGGGCGCCAGCTCGCCGACCTCGACGATCTTCTCGACCTCGACGATGCAGATCTTGCCGGCCATCGCGGCGGCCGGGTTGAAGTTGCGCGCCGTCAGGCGGAAACGCAGGTTGCCGGACTTGTCGGCGACGTCGGCCTTGACCAGCGCCACGTCGGGCACCAGCGAGCGTTCCATGACGTAGGTCTCGCCATCGAACTCGCGCAGTTCCTTGCCTTCGGCGACCTGCGTGCCGACGCCGGTCTTGGTGAAGAAGGCCGGGATGCCGGCGCCGCCGGCACGCAGCTTCTCGGCCAGCGTGCCCTGCGGCGTGAATTCGAGCTCGAGTTCGCCGGCCAGGTACTGGCGCTCGAACTCCTTGTTCTCGCCGACGTAGCTGGCGACCATTTTCTTGATCTGCCGGGTCTCGAGCAGCCTGCCGAGGCCGAAGCCGTCGACGCCGGCGTTGTTCGAGATGCAGGTCAGGTTCTTGACGCCCGAGTCGTGCAGCGCGTCGATCAGCGCCTCGGGAATGCCGCACAGGCCGAAGCCGCCGACGGCAAGGGTCTGGCCGTCGGCCACGACGCCCTTGAGCGCCGCGTCGGCGGAGGGATAGATCTTGTTCGCCATGGTTCCTCGCTGGGTGATGGGGATGGGGTTGAATCGGGTCGAAATCCGAACCCGGACGATACTACGTACTGGCATACGTAGTATTTCGTAATGGACACACCCGACACCGCGCTCGCCGCCATCGACTACCGGCTCGCCTTCGAGCAGGCGCCGGTCGGCATGGTGCTGTCGCGCCATCGGATCATCGTCGACTGCAACCTGCGTCTGTGCGAGATGTTCGGTGCCACGCGCGACGCGCTGGTCGGACAGTCGTTTCGAGTCCTGTACCCGAGCGTCGTCGAATTCGAGCGCATCGGCAAGCGCATGGAGCCGATTCTGAACGCCAGCGGCCGCTATGCCGACAACCGAATGATGAAGCGCCTGGGCGGCCTGCACGGTGCCTTTGCGGGCGAAACCTTCTGGTGCCACGTGAGCGGCCAGGCGCTCAACCGCGAGGCGCCGCACGAGGCCGGCATCTGGACCTTCGAGGACCTGGGCTCGCGGCGAGCCGCCAAGGCAGACCTGACGCCGCGCGAGCGCGAGGTCGCGGCGCAGCTGATGAAAGGGCTGACCTCGAAGGAGATCGGCCGGGCGCTGGCGATCAGCCACCGCACGGTCGAGATCCACCGCGCCCGGCTGATGCGCAAGTACACCGCGGCGACCACGGCCGAGCTGGTGCAGAAATTGATCGCTGGCTAGCGTCGGCGCCACACGATGAACCCGTACCACGACCCCGACAAGTCGCACCACCGCCCCAACGGCTTCCAGAACAACTACCTCGAGTTCGAGCCCAAGAGCCTGTCGGAGCTGCTGCGCTGGCGCCGCGAGGCGGCGCGCCTGCGCCTGCCGCCGCCGCCGCGGGCACCGACGCCGCGCGTCGCGCCCGAACTGGACTGGCTGCTTGCCAATGCACTCGCTGGTGCCGCGATGCAACCGGCCGTCACCTGGATCGGCCACGCGACGGCGATGGTCCAGATGGGCGGATTGACCCTGCTGACCGATCCAATGTTTTCACAGCGCGCCTCCCCGCTGCCGCTGCTCGGCCCGCGGCGCCATGCGGCCCCGGGCCTTGCGCTGGCCGACCTGCCGCACGTCGACCTGGTGCTGGTCTCGCACAACCACTACGACCACCTCGACGCGGCCTCGGTGGTGGCACTGAACCGGCAGCCGGGCGGCCCGCCGCTGTTCGTCGTGCCGCTGGGCCTCAAGGATTGGCTGGCAGCCCGCGGCATCACGCGCTCGATCGAACTCGACTGGTGGGACCGCCAGCGCCTCGAAGGCCCGCGGGGCCCGGTCGAGGTGGCCCTGGTGCCGGCCCAGCACTGGTCCTCGCGCAGCCCGCGCGACGCCATGGCCACGCTGTGGGGCGGCTTCGCCGTGCTGGCGCCCGACTGCCACCTGCTGTTCACGGGCGACACCGGCTACTCGCGCGACTTCGGCGACATCCGCCAGCACTTCAGCGACCGGCAGACCGTGACCCAGGGCGGCGGCTTCGATCTGGCGCTGATCCCGATCGGCGCCTATGCGCCGCGGTGGTTCATGCGCGATCAGCACGTGGATGTGGGAGAAGCCTTGCGGATCCACGCCGACCTCGGCGCCAAGCGCTCGCTCGGCATCCACTGGGGCGTGTTCCAGCTGACCGACGAGGCGCTGGACGAACCGCCGCGCAAGCTGGCGGAACTGCGCGAGCTCAGAGGGCTGGCGGAAGAGGAATTCTTCGTCACCGCGATCGGCGAGACGCGCCGGCTGCCGCCGCGCCGCGCGTTCAACCCGCTTTCCGAAACGTGAGGTTGATGCGCGAGGCGCCGAGCATCGGGTGCTCGCCCTCCTTCAGCGGCAGCACGCCGTGGAAATTGAGCCGGGCCGGCCCGCCCCACACCACGACGTCGCCGTGGGCGAGCGGCACGCGCCGCGGCCTGTCGCTGCGCGTCGAGCCGCCGAACTGGAACACCGCAGGCAGGCCGAGCGACACCGAGACGATCGGCTGGCCCAGATCGCGCTCGTCGCGGTCCTGGTGCAGCGACAAGCGGGTGCCGGGCAGGTAGCGATTGACGAGGCAGGCATCGGGCACGAAGCCGTCGAAGCCGGCCTCCGCGGCCGCCTGCGCCGCCAGCGCGGCAAAGGCGGCCGGCATCGAAGGCCAGGCCCGCCCGCTGTCGGGATCGATCGGGTCATAGCGGTAGCCGGTGCGATCGCTGACCCAGCCCAGCGCACCGCAGTTGCTCATCGCGACCGACATCGTGAAGCCGCCCGGGGTCACGAGATGGCGAAACGGCGCCCGCGCGGTCACGGCCTGCACGGCCGCGAGCAGGGCCGCATCGTGCCGGCACGCGAAGCGCCGCAGCACGACCGCGCCGGGCGCCAGCGGCTCCATTGACGGCGCATCGGGTTCGAACAGGTCCAGGGTCATTCAGGTGGCGTCGTGGAAGATGATGCCCAGCGTGTGCCGGCGGCCTGACTTCACGAGGCTGACGCCGTGGCGCAGGTTGACCCGATAGGCGCCGCGCGTACCCTGCACCGGGCGGTGATGCACCGCGATCACCGCGGCGTCGCCCTGCCGCAGCGGCAGCACCATTGGCCGCGACTGCATGCGCGGACGCTGCTCGGTCATGACGAATTCTCCACCGGAGAAATCGCGCTCCGGCTCGGACAGCAACACCACCATCTGCAGCGGAAAGACCTGCGCGCCGTAGAGATCCTGGTGCAGGCAGTTGTAGTCGCCGGGGCCGTATTGCAGGAGCAGAGGTGTTGGCTTGCATTGCCCCGCCGCATGGCAGCGGGCGATGAACTCGGCATGCTGCGGGGGATAGCGCACATCGACGCCCATGGCCTCGTTCCAGCGGTTGGCGATCGGCGCGAGCCGCGGGTAGACCGATTCGCGCAGTCCCGCGACCAGGCCCGGCAACGGATGGTCGAAGTACTTGTACTCACCGCGTCCAAAGCCGTGGCGCTCCATCACGACCCGGCTGCGAAACGGACCCGCCCCGGCGTAGAGCGCGGCCATCGAGCGGCACTGCTCGGGCGTCAGCAGGGCCCGGATGAGCGCATGGCCCTGTTCGTCCAGGTCGCTTGCGACCTGTGCCCAGTCGACCATGTCGATGTCGCGTGCGCTCACTGGTGCTCCGCCTCTCGTTGCAGCAGCGCGCTCTTGCGCTCCACGCCCCAGCGATAGCCCGAGAGGCCGCCGTCGCTGCGCACTACGCGGTGGCACGGGATCGCCACGGCCAGCGCGTTGGCGCCGCAGGCCTGGGCCACGGCGCGCACCGACTTCGGCGCGCCGATGCGCTCGGCGATCTGGCTGTAGCTCGCGGTCGCGCCGGCCGGGATCTCGCGCAGCGCCCGCCACACGCGCAGCTGGAAGGCCGTGCCGCGCAGGTCCAGCGGCAGGTCGAGCCCGAGCGCCGGCGCCTCGACGAAGCCGACCACCCGGGCCACCAGCGCCTCGAAGGCCGGGTCGCCGCCGATCAGCCGGGCCTTGGGGAAGCGGTCCTGCAGATCGCGCGCCAGCGCATCGGGATCGTCCCCGAGCGCGATCGCGCAGACGCCGCGCGCGCTCTGCGCCACCAGGATGGCGCCGAGCGCGCAGGCGCCGATGGCGAAGCGGATCTCTGTGTCGGCACCGCCGGCACGCCAGGCCGTGGGCGTCATGCCGAGCGTCCGGTCGGCATCCTCGTAGAAGCGGCCGTTGGAGTTGTAGCCGGCGTCGTAGATGGCGCTGGTGACCGATTCGCTGCGGCCGAGCGACTCGCGCACGCGGTGGGCGCGGTGCGCGGCGGCGTAGGCCTTCGGCGTCAGCCCCGTCACCGCCTTGAAGAGCCGCTGCACATGCGATGCGCTCAGGCCGGCACGCTCGGCCAGTTGATCGAGGGTGGGGCCCTGCTCGGCGCCTTCGATGAAGCGGCACAGATCGGCGACTTGCACCGCCTGCCGCTCGGCGCGCGCCGGCTGGTCGGGCTGGCAGCGCATGCAGGGCCGGAAGCCCGCCCGCTCGGCCTCGGCCGGGCTGGCGTGGAAGTCGACGTTCTCGGGCCGCGCGGAACGGGCGCCGCACGAAGGTCGGCAGTAGACGCCGGTGGTCCGCACCGAATAGACGAAGCGGCCATCGGCGGCCGGGTCGCGCGCGGCCACCGCCGCCCAGCGCGGATCGCTCACAGTGGCGAGTGCCCGCATCTCGTTGCTGTTGCTCATGTTCATCTCTGTCCTCGGCATGTTGTGGATCGGTGCCACCACTGTAGGAAAGGCCGCCGCGCCGCGCACTCCGTGTCTTGCTTTCGAATTCGACTGTAGGACCAGGGCGCCCCTGCGGCGTCATCAGCCTTCGACCTACGAAACGCCGCCGATGCCGCCGCTAGATTGAGCCCACATGATGGATCGTCGCTCACTTCTGGTCGCGGGTGGGGCCTCACGGCCCTGGCTTCCCTCGGACTGCCCGCGGGCGCGCAGGCGGCTGCCGGCCTCCGCTTCAGTCAGCCCTCGCCCTTCTCTTTCGAACGCCTTGTTGCATTGTCGAAGTCGCTGGCCGCCAAGCCCAGGGTCGCCGACGCCTCGCTGCCGGCCGACGTGCTGCAGCGTATCGACTACGACGCCCAGGGAAAGATCCGTTTCGACACCCGCAACGCGCTGTTCCGCGACGGTCCCGGCGCGTTTCCCGTGACCTTCTTCCACCTCGGACGTCTGGCCCCGGTACCGGTCCACATGTACCTCATCGAAGAAGCACGCGGCGACAGCTTTGCGCGCGAGATTCTCTACGACCCGGCGCTGTTCACGATGCCCGCCGACAGTCCGGCCAGGCAGTTGCCCGCCGGCGCCGGCTTCGCGGGCTTTCGCCTGCAGGAGAGCCGGCTCGGAGACCAGGCCGGGCGGCCCTGGCAGGACAACGACTGGGTGGCTTTCCAGGGCGCCTCCTACTTTCGCGCCATCGGCGAGCTCTACCAGTACGGGCTGTCGGCGCGCGGCGTCGCCCTCGATGCGGCCGTGCCCGACCGGCCCGAGGAATTCCCCGACTTCACGCGCTTCTACTTCGAGCCGCCCACCGCGGGCTCGGACGCCATGACGGTCTACGCGCTGCTCGAAGGACCCAGCATCACCGGCGCCTACAAGTTCCTGCTGCGGCGCGGCAAGGGCGTGCTGATGGACATCGAGTGCCGGCTGTTCCTGCGCCGCGAGGTCGAGCGTTTCGGCCTGGCGCCGCTGACCTCGATGTACTGGTACTCCGAAACGGCAAAGCCGACCGGCATCGACTGGCGGCCCGAGGTGCACGACTCCGACGGCCTGGCGATGTGGAACGGCGCCGGCGAACGCATCTGGCGGCCGCTCAACAACCCGACCCAGACCCGTGCCTCGACCTTCACCGACAGCAACCCCAAGGGCTTCGGCCTGCTGCAGCGCGACCGAAGCTTCGACCACTACCAGGACGGCGTCCACTACGAGAAGCGGCCGAGCCTGTGGGTCGAGCCGCTCGGTGCCTGGGGCGAAGGCGAGGTGCAGCTGATCGAGATCGCGACCGACGACGAGATCCATGACAACGTGCTGGCCTGCTGGGTGCCCAAGGCGCCGGTCAGCGCGGGTTCGAGCGTGACGCTCAAGTACCGCCTCCACTGGAGCGCCGAGGAGCCCTTCCCCTCGCCCTTGGCACGCTGCATCGCCACCCGCATGGGCCGCGGCGGCGAGCCGGGCAAACCTCGGCCGGCGGGGGTGCGCAAGTTCATGGTGGAGTTCATCGGCAAGCCGCTGGAATCGCTGCCGTCCGGCGTCAAGCCCGAGCTGGTGCTGACCGCGGCGCGCGGCAAGTTCTCGTACGTCTTCGCCGAAGCCGTTCCGAACGGTGTTGCCGGACATTGGCGGGCGCAGTTCGACTTCACGCCGGAGGGCAACGAGGCGGTCGACATGCGCCTGTTCCTGAAGAACGGGGAACAGACTTTGTCGGAGACCTGGCTGTATCAGTTTCAGCCGGGTTGAGATCGTTCGTTGGTGGGGGCCCGGCAAGCGGTGCGGGCCATCCCGACGTCTCCAACGCCGATGCCACCCCAACGTATCAGCGGTGGTGGGCGGTATGCCCTGGGCTGGCCGTTGAGGCACCGCCGAGCAGCGGAGCGGCAGGCGGAAAAAGGGCCGCGCGTGTTTGAGTGGAGCGCAGCGGAGCGAGTTTGCGCGGACCCCGCCTGCCGCGAGCAGCGCAGGGAAGCCCGAAGGGCCGGTGACGTCGGCCGGCCCAGGGCATACCGCCCGCCACCGCCGCCCACCGCCGTCAAACGTCCCCGATACCCTACTTCCCCTTCACAGCAATCAACTCGATCTCGAAGTTCAAGGTCGCGTTGGGCGGAATCACCCCGCCCGCCCCGCGCGTCCCGTAGGCGATGCCCGGCGGGCAGGTCAGCTTGGCCTTGCCGCCGACCTTCATCAGCTGCACGCCCTCGGTCCAGCACGGGATCACGCCGTTGAGCGGGAACTCGGTCGGCTCGCCGCGCTTGTAGGAGCTGTCGAACTCCTTGCCGTCGGGGAAGGTGCCTCGGTAGTGCACCTTGACCACGTCGGTCGCGGCCGGCGAGGCCCCCTTGCCGTCGACCAGCGACTGGAACACCAGCCCGCTGGGCTTGGTGACCGGCGCCGACTGCGCGAAGGCGCTCGGCAAGACGAACAACGAAACGACGGCGGCACAAAGAACTGATCGCACGGCAAACCCTTGGTTGATTGGACGAAGAGCCTCATTATTGCCGGGTGGCGCCTGTCTGGCACCGCTCTTGCACATCGTCGCCGCCTCCCCATCGACTCTCTGCTCGCACCATGCGCTACCGCACCACGATCGACTCCCAGGTCTTCGACTTCGACGACCTGAGGCAGGTCATGGCCTTTGCCAGCCCCGCACGTTCGGGCGACTACCTGGCGGGCATCGGCGCCGCCACCGCGCAGCAGCGCATGGCCGCGCGCCACGTTCTGGCCGAGACGCCGCTGAAGCAATTCCTGACCGAGGCGTTGATCCCCTACGAGGCCGACAACATCACGCGCCTGATCATCGACGGCCACGATGCCGCGGCCTTCGCGCCCGTGGCGCACCTGACGGTCGGCGATTTCCGCAACTGGCTGCTGTCCGACCTCGCCGACACCGCGGCATTGAGTGCGCTGGCGCCCGGCCTGACGCCCGAGATGGTGGCCGCGGCCTCCAAGCTCATGCGCAACCAGGACCTGGTCGCAGTGGCCCGCAAATGCAGCGTGGTCACGCGCTTCAGGGACACCATCGGCCTGCCCGGCCACCTCTCGGTGCGGCTGCAGCCCAACCACCCGACCGACGACCTGCGCGGCGTCGCCGCCTCCACGCTCGACGGCCTGTTGATGGGCGCCGGCGATGCCGTGATCGGGCTCAACCCGGCGTCCGACAGCATGCCCATCCTCGGCGAACTGCTGCGGCTGCTCGACGAAGTCATCCAGCGCTTCGAGATTCCGACCCAGAGCTGCGTGCTGACCCATGTCACCAACACGCTGAAGCTGGCCGAGTCCGGGGCGCCGATCGACCTGGTGTTCCAGTCGATCGGCGGCACCGAGCAGACCAACCTGTCCTTCGGCGTCACGCCCGAGCTGCTCGACGAGGCCCATGCCGCGGCGCAGTCGCTGCAGCGCGGCACCGTCGGGCGCAACTGCATGTACTTCGAGACCGGCCAGGGCAGCGCGCTGTCGGCCAACGCCAGCTTCGGCGTCGACCAGCAGACTTGCGAGGCACGCGCCTACGCGCTGGCCCGCCGCTACCAGCCCCTGCTGATCAACACCGTGGTCGGCTTCATCGGGCCCGAGTACCTGTACGACGGCAAGCAGATCATCCGCGCCGGCCTCGAGGACCACTTCTGCGGCAAGCTCCTCGGCCTGCCGATCGGCTGCGACATCTGCTACACCAACCACGCCGAGGCCGATCAGGACGACATGGACACGCTGCTGGTGCTGCTCGGCACGGCCGGCATCAACTTCATCATGGGCGTGCCGGGCGCCGACGACGTCATGCTCAACTACCAAAGCACTTCCTTCCACGACGCGCTCTTCCTGCGCCAGACCCTGGGCCTCAAGCGGGCGCCCGAGTTCGAGGCCTGGCTGCAACGCATGCAGATCAGCGACGCCGCGGGCCGGCTCCATCCGCCCTCGTCCAATCGCCTGCTCGCCGACATGGGTGCCCTCGCGGCACTCGCCCGATGAACGACATCGTCACCGCCAGCCCCTGGGGCGCCTGGCGCAGCGCCACCCCGGCGCGGCTCGCGCTCGGCCGCGCCGGCGCCGGCATGCCGACCGACGAGGTGCTGCGCTTCGGCTGGGCCCATGCGATGGCGCGCGACGCAATCCACGCCGCGCTCGACGTGCCGGCGCTCGAGTCCGCCCTGCGCGACGGCGGCTGGGCCGTGGCCGAGGCCCGCAGCCGCGCGCCCGACCGCACCGCCTACCTGCGCCGCCCCGACCTCGGCCGCCAGCTCGACGCCAGCGACGCCGAGCGGCTGCACGCCGCCGCCGGGCCGCCGGCCGACCTCTGCATCGTGGTGGGCGACGGCCTGTCCTCGCTGGCGGTGGCGCGCCATGCCGTCCCGCTGCTGGCGGCGCTGCGCCCCCATCTGCCGGCCGGGCTGGCGCTGACGCCGGTGGTGGTCGCGACCCAGGCCCGGGTCGCCCTGGCGGACGAGATCGGCGAGGCTTTCGGCGCGCGGCTGTCGGTCATGCTGATCGGCGAACGCCCGGGGCTGAGTTCGCCGGACAGCCTCGGGATCTACATCACGCACGCGCCGCGCCGCGGCCGCCACGACGCCGAACGCAACTGCATCTCGAACGTGCGGCCCGAAGGGCTGGCCTACGCAACGGCCGCCTTCAAGCTCGGCTGGCTGCTGCGCGAAGCCCTGCGCCGGGGACTCACCGGCGTTGCGCTGAAGGACGACAGCGAGCTCCATCTCCCCTCCTCCCTATGATGATCGGGAACAAGGAACCCAGGAGACGCCCATGACCGACCGCTATCCCCTCGCCGAGCTCAAGGACCTGCCCGACGACATCCGCGCCGCGGTGCTCGCAGTCCAGGAGAAGGCCGGCTTCGTGCCCAACGTGTTCCTCGGACTGGCGCGCCGCCCGGCCGAGTGGCGGGCCTTCTTCGCCTACCACGACACCCTCATGCTGAAGGAGGAAGGCTCGCTCACCAAGGGCGATCGCGAGATGATCGTCACCGCCACCAGCGCGGTCAACCAGTGCCTCTATTGCGTGGTGGCCCACGGCGCGCTGCTGCGCATCTACGAGAAGAAGCCGCTGGTGGCCGACCAGGTGGCAGTCAACTGGCGCAAGGCAGACATCACGCCGCGCCAGCGCGCGATGCTCGAGTTCGCGATGAAGGTCTGCGAGCGTTCGCACGAGATCGACGACAGCGATTTCGCGCCGCTCCACGTTCACGGCTTCGACGACGAGGACATCTGGGACATCGCCGCCATCACCGCCTTCTTCGGCCTCTCGAACCGAATGGCAAGCTTCAGCGGGATGCAGCCTAACCCGGAGTTCTTCCTGATGGGCCGGGTCCCACGCGAGAAGAAGTAGCCACCGCATCGCGCCCGCGGCACGACGCCAGCGCATCGAGCGCTGGCAGGTAGGTCGGCGTCTTGACGTCCATCAGGCCGAGCACCGTGTGATAGAGGTTGTCGTGCGTGAGCGGCGTGTCCAGCCCCGCCGACATGCAGCTGGCGGACAGTCGCCGGCGGGCCGTCATGCCTTCGCCGAACCAGGCCACCATCGGTACGTGCTTCTGCACCTCCGGCGCGAAACCGTAGGGCACGCCGTGCAGGAACAGGCCGTACTCGCCGAGCGATTCGCCGTGGTCGCTCAGGTAGAGCAGCGCCGTATCGAACTTCGCCGACTGGCCCTGGAGCCAGTCGATGGTCTTGCCCAGGAAGCGGTCGGTGTAGGCGATCGAGTTGTCGTAGCCGTTCAGCAGCTCGGAGTGGCTGCACTCGGCCAGCGCATTGCTCCGGCATTCGGGCAGGAAGCGCTTGGCATCCGGCGACGAGCGCTTGAAGTACGAGGGGCCATGACTGCCCATCTGGTGCATCACCAGCACCACGCCCTTGGCGCGGCGCTCGGCGGGCAGTGCGGCCAGGCGCTGGTCCAGGCCCTTGAGCATGACGTCGTCCAGGCACTCGTCGCCGTCGCACAACGCGCTCTTGACGCCGGCGTCGAGCGGGTCGAAGGCCGAGGCATGGGGAATGCGATCGCACACGCCCTTGCAGCCGCCGGCCTGGTTGTCGAGCCAGAACACCGCCAGGCCCGAGGCCTGCAAAACGTCCATCAGGTTCTCGTAGTCGTCCTTGCGCCCCTCGAAGGCCTGCTTGCTCAGCGGCGAGAACATGCACGGCACGGAGGCCAGGGTGTTGGTGCCGCAGGAATGAACGTCGCGCCAGCTCAGCACCTTGCGCGCCGCGAGCTCCGGCGTGGTGTCGCGCGCATAGCCGTTGAGGCCGAAGTGGTCGGAGCGCGCGGTCTCGCCCACCACCAGCACGAACAGCGGCGGCCTGGCCTGTCCGGCATAGCTGGCGCCCAAGGCCGCACCGCCGCTCATCGGAATCAGGCGGCGGTTGTGCTTGAAGACCGGTCCGAAAGTCACCGACCCCGCGGAATACAGGCTCGCCAGCGGATTCATCATGTAGCGCAGGTTCGCGTTGTTGCGCATCAGCGGCGCCAGTTGCCGGTTCATGGCCATCGCACCGCCCGCGGCCAGCACCGCCACGGCCAGCAGCAGCACGCCATTGCGCCAGGCCTGCGAGACCAGGCGCTGCGGTGCCAGCCGGAGGCGCCAGAGCGCCCAGCCCGGCAGCGCAGCGACCAGGATCACATTGAGCAGCAGGCGCCAGCTCATCAGGTCGCGCACCTCGTTGGCGTCGGTCTGCATGGCGTTGGCCAGCATGCTCGGGTCCATCACGACGCTGTAGCTCAGCATGTAGTGCTGGACCACCGCCGCCAGCACGACGACGCCGAACCAGACCGGCTTCATCCAGCGCGACCAGGCGGTGAACGACAGCAGCGCCACGGTGCCGCACACCGTGAGCAGCAGCATCGATGCGATCGAGGGCAGGTACACGCTGGGTGCGCCGCCGATGCGCGCGAGCTCGATCCACAGCGGCCAGTTGGCCACCAACGCGAGATAGAGGCTCAGCCAGACGACGACGCGCCGAGCAGTGCGGGGACGTTCCACCCAGGCGTCGAAGGCCTGCCTGCGCGAACGCAGCGCGCCCATGGGCGCGGGAACGAGCGGGTCGTCGACCGCGGTCTCGCTGGGCGGCAGCGCAACGGAAGACGAATTGGAACCAAGCATCGGTGAAGACTACGCAGCCGGACTGAAACCTCCCTGAATCGACCGGTCAGGCTTCGTTCAGCTTCGGCGACGCATCTGGCCGCGTACGCCGGTCGGACAGCACCCGAAAGAGCACATCGATCGCGAAGGCCGCCACCCAGCAGAACCAAGCGGTCCACAAGGTGTGGCTCATGAAGTGGGCGCCCCGCATCTGCTGGGAAAGGCCCAGGGCCAGCCCGGTGACCAGCGTGCAGGCGAACCAGGCCCGCGCGACACCGGGCGAGGCGCGGCGAAATACGAAGTAGCCGCCCAGGTAGGCGAAGGCCGCCGAGGCATGGCCGGCTGGAAAGCAATGGCCCGGGCCACCGTCGCGCACACCAAAGGCCCAGTGCGACACTTGTTGCGCGACGCCGCCGAAGGCCTGGAGATCCCAGGGGCAGCTGGTCTTGCTGGTGAACTTGAGCAGCGAGATGAGGATGACGCTGGCCAGCGCGGTCGCAGCCAGTTGCACCCGCTCGCCCCGGCGCAGGCGTCGAAGCAGGCCCACCGGCCACCGGATGGCGGCAAAAAGCCCGATCACCAGCACCCAGCTGAGCGTCTTGGCGCCCTCGTGCATCACCTTGTTCAGGAACCAGTCGTCGCGCCACGGAAAACCCGTCGGCGTGCCTGCCATCCGGGCCAGCACGAGATCCAGCCCGCTGGCATCCCACAGAAGCAGCAAGCCGAGAGCGAGCAGCGTGAGGACGAACAAGCGGGCGTAGGCAGAGCGAATCATGCGGCGCAAGGCTAGCGCACGGGCATGAACCGAGGCTGAAGGCCGGACCGGCAGGCTCTAGACTCCTCCTTTTTGAAAGGACGCAGCCGTGCGCATATTGCTGGTCGAAGACGACACCGGACTGGCCGACGCTGTCTGCAGTTATCTTCAGGCAAAGGCCTTCGTGGTCGACGTGGCACCTGGCTTGGCGGAAGCACGCGCCGCGCTGACCGCGGTGCAGTACGCGGCGGTGCTGCTCGACCTGCACCTGGGCGACGGCGACGGCCTGTCGCTGCTGCCGACCATCCGCGCCCTGCGAGAGCGGCCGATCGTGATCGTGCTGACCGCCCGCGACCAGGTGACCGACCGCATTCGCGGCCTCGATGCCGGCGCCGACGACTACCTCATCAAGCCCTACGACCCGGCCGAACTGCTGGCCCGGCTGCGGGCGGTCGAGCGCCGGCGCAGCACCAGCAGCGCCCCCGTGCTGCGGCTCGGGACCCTCGAGATCGACCTGGCGCGCGACCTGGTGCGCAAGGACGGCTTTCCGGTCACGCTGACCCAGAAGGAATGGGCCCTGCTGCGCGTCATGGCGACCCGTCCCGACCGCATCCACACGCGCGAGAACCTGGCCGATGCGCTGTACGGCTTCGGCGACGAGGCCGACAGCAACACCCTCGAGGTCTTCATCAGCCGGCTGCGCCGAAAGCTCGGGCGCAACCACATCCAGACCCTGCGCGGCCTGGGCTACCGGCTCTCGTTCGCACCGGAAGAAGAGCAGGAATGAAGCTCGGGCTGATGCAGCAGGTCGGCTTCGAGCCGCTGGGCCGCCGCGATTCGCTCGCCGGCCGGCTGACGCGCACGCTGATCGTCTGGGTCGGCGGGGTCTGGCTGCTGTGCGTGCTCGGGGTGGTCTGGTATGTGGACCGCGAGATCAACCACAACTTCGACAGCGAGCTGATCGAGGTCTCGCACCGGATGTTCGACATGGCGGTGCACGAACTCGACAAGCTGCAGAGCGAGAACCCGGATGCGCGGCCGCCCCTGATCGCACCGCGGCAGCTTTACCCGACAGATGCGGTGATCTACCAGGTGGTCAGCCTGCATGAACAGGTGATGCTGCGTTCGGCCGAGGCGCCGATCAGCGCCTTCGACGTGCCGCTGGCGCCCGGCTTCGCCAACGCCGAACCCTGGCGCATCTACACCGTCCGGCATCCCACGCGCGAGCTGTTCTTCCAGGTCGCCGATCCGCTGGACGAGCGTCGCACCGCGCTCAACCGGACCCTTTTCGGCCTCATCATCCCGCTCGGGGCCGTGCTGCCGCTGCTGGCCCTGGTGCTGCGCAACGTGGCGCGCAACGAACTGCGCGTGCTGCAGCAGCTGGCCGGCGAGATCGAGCAGCGCAGCGGCGCCGACCTGCGCCCGATCCAGATACCCGGACTGCCGAAGGAACTGCGCTCGGTGGCCGACCACGTCAGCCAGCTGCTGGAGCGCCTGTCGCAGGCCCTGGACGTCGAGCGCGCGCTGGCCGCCAATGCCGCGCACGAATTGCGCACCCCGCTGGCCGCCGCCCGCCTCAGGTTGCAGACCGCGCTCGACCACGACCTGAAGCACGACGACGTGCAGGCCGCGCTCGACGCGCTGCAGATGCTCGGCCACCGCACCGAGAAGCTGCTGCAGTTGTCGCGCGCCGAGTCCGGGGCCTCGCTGACGCGGGCGCCGATCGACCTGGTCCAGCTCGCCGGCACGGTGGCCCAGGAGTTCTGGCAGGATCCGCGCGTCAACGAGCGCCTGTCGCTCAGGGTCCCGGACAGCAAGGCGCCCGTGACGCTCGGCGACGTTGACGCGCTCGCGATCGCGCTGCGCAACCTGGTCGAGAACGCCTTGCGCTACGGCCGCGGCCGCGTCGTCGTCGAAGTGCTGGAGCCCTGCACGCTGGCGGTCCGCGACTTCGGACCCGGCGTCAGCGCGGAGCAGCTGCGCACCCTGCAGCATCGCCATGTGCGCCACGGTTCCGACCGCGCCGGCTATGGGCTCGGGCTGTCGATCGTCGGCACCATCGTCGACAAGCTGGGCGCACGGCTCGAGCTGAGCTCGCCGCCGTCGGGGGCACCCTCGGGTTTCGAGGCACGGATCGCCCTGCGCCCGGCTTGAGGCTTTCCGGTCATCGGTGCGCCTTGATCGACGCCGCGATGCCCAGCACGAAGAGCAGCGCGGCCAGCCATTCGGTCGCCAGCGGCCAGCGTCCGTCCCACATGAACGCATAGAGCAGCGCGAACAGGGTCTCGCTCACGATCAGCTGGCCACAGAGGCTGGCGGACAGCCGCTGGCTGGCGACGTTCCACAGCACCGTCGCCAGCCATGACGAGCCGATGCCCCCGGCCAGCGCCAGCAGCAGGAACAAGCCGCCATTGGGCTGCGCGCGCATTGCCTGGTGGCTGGAACCCGCCAGCAGCCACAGCACGGCCGCGCCCAGCCCGGTCGCGATGCCGAGCCAGTTCGCCCAGTCGGCGGCGTGGACCTCGGGGTGCCGTCGCAGCCAGGCGGCATTGAGCAGTCCGAAGGCGGTCCAGCTCGCCATCGCCAGCAAGGCCAGCAGCAGGCCCCAGCCGAATCCGGCGCCGCCCGCGACCTCGACGCCGCTCTGCGGCCATGCCGCCGCGACCATCAGCCCGATGCCGGCGGCGGTCAGCGCCAGGCCCGGCACCAGGGCCCGCAGCGCCAGGCCCGCGGGCCGGCCCAGCAGCATCATCCAGACCGGAATGGTGCCGATGATCAGGCTCGGCACCGCGGTGCCCGCGCCTTCGATCGCAAAGGCGAGCAGCACGTAGTAGCCGGTGAAGCCGAGCACGCTGAGCGCGAGCGCCGCGGCCGCCTGCCGCCCGCTGGGCCAGCGCCGCAGCGCCGGCCGGGTGGCGACGGCCACCCCGGCGACCGCCCCGAAGACCAGGAAGCGCGCGGCCGCGATGTCGACCATGCCGAAGTTGTCCACCATGCGCGGCGCCACGAACACCAGGCCCCAGAGCGCGCCCGCGGCCAGCCCGGCGGCGACGCCGGCGAGCGCACGGGGCGTCAGAGCGCGAACCCGTCGTCGGCCGCGATCACGGCGCCATTGACGAAATGGCTCTGGCTGCTGGCCAGCAGCACGATCAGCCCGTCGAGGTCCTCGGGCTTGCCGACCCGCTTGCGCGGCAGCATGCCGACCAGCTTCTGGCCACCGTCCGTGACCCAGTGCTCCTCGTTGAGCTCGGTGGCGATATAGCCCGGGCACAGCGCATTGACGTTGATGCCGAAGCGGCCCCACTCGAGCGCCATGGCCTTGGTCATCTGCACCAGCGCCGCCTTGCTCATGCAGTAGACGCCGATCTGGGGCAGCACCTTGAGCGCCGCCACCGAGGCGATGTTGATGATGCGCCCGCCGACGTAGGTGCCCGGCGCCGCCCCCTGGGCGCGCGCCAGCATGCGCTTGCCGATCTCCTGGGCGACGAAGAAGGAACCCTTGACGTTGGTGTCGAAGATGAAGTCGTAGTCGTCGACCGACACATCCTGCAATCGCCGGGTGTGGCTGACGCCGGAGTTGTTGACCAGCACGTCGATCGGCCCGACCTCGGTCTCGGCCCGCGCCACCGCCGCCTTGATGCTGCCGAGGTCGGTGACGTCGAGTTCGACCACGTGGGCGTCGCCGCCCTCGCCTTCGATGCGGGCGCGCAGTTCCTTCAAGCGGTCGGTGTTGCGGCTGGCCAGCACCACGGCGGCGCCGGCGCGCGCCAGCGTCTTCGCGAACTGGGCGCCGAGACCGGTCGACGCGCCCGTGACGAAGGCGACGCGGCCGGAAAGATCGATGCTGTAAGCCATGGGAAAAGCTCCTGTGGGAGTCGCCGAGGCGACGCCCCGGAGCGCGGGCGGGTGACGCATAAAATGGCCCGGCCCGCCGCGGTGCCTCGCACCCTCAAACCATTATCGACGAGACCCCCACATGACGAATGACGAAATCCTCGCCCAGTTCGGACCCCGCGAATCCATGGAATACGACGTGGTCGTGGTCGGCGCCGGTCCCGGCGGCCTGGCCACAGCGATCCGCCTGAAGCAGCTGGCCGCCTCGCACGGCAAGGACATCTCCGTGGTGGTGCTCGAGAAGGGCTCCGAGCCCGGCGCGCACATCCTTTCGGGCGCGATCATGGATCCGCGCGCGCTCTACGAGCTGCTGCCCGACTGGGAAGAGCTCGGCGCGCCCCTGAACCAGCCGGTCACGCGCGACACCTTCCTCATGATGACCGAGACCGGTGCCACCCGGACGCCCAACTTCATGCTGCCGAAGAACTTCCACAACGAAGGCAACTACATCGTGAGCCTGGGCAACGTGGTGCGCTGGCTGGCGCAGCAGGCCGAGGCGGCTGGTGTCGAGATCTTCGCCGGTTTCCCGGCGGCCGAGGTGCTCTACACCGACGACGGCAAGGTGCGCGGCGTCGCCACCGGCAACCTCGGCATCGGCAAGGACGGCGAGCCGACCGAGAACTTCCAGCTCGGCATGGAGCTGCACGCCAAATACACCATCTTCGCCGAGGGGGCGCGCGGCCATCTGGGCCGCCAGCTGATCGCCAGGTACAAGCTCGACGACGGCAAGGACCCGCAGAGCTACGGCATCGGCATCAAGGAGCTGTGGGAGATCGACCCGGCGCGCCACGAGCCCGGTCTGGCGGTCCACACGGCCGGCTGGCCGCTGCCCTCGGACACCTATGGCGGTTCCTTCCTGTACCACGCCGAGAACAACCAGCTGATCATCGGCTACGTGGTCGGGCTCGACTACCAGAACCCGTACATGAGCCCGTTCGAGGAGTTCCAGCGCTTCAAGACCCATCCCAACATCCGCTGGTACTTCGAAGGCCAGGACAAGGGCCTGAAGGCCCCCAAGCGGCTGAGCTACGGCGCCCGGGCGATCACCGCGGGCGGCCTGCTGTCGCTGCCCAAGACCGTGTTCCCGGGCGGCGCGCTGGTCGGCTGCGAGGCCGGCTACCTCAACGCCAGCCGCATCAAGGGCAGCCACGCCGCGATCAAGACCGGCATGCTGGCCGCCGAGGCCGCCTACGAGGCCGTGATGGCCGGCCGCCAGCACGACGAGCTTTCGGCCTACCCGGCCGCCTTCGAGAAGAGCTGGCTGCGCACCGAGCTCAACAAGGCGCGCAACTTCAAGCAGTGGTTCAAGAAGGGCCTGGCGGTCGGCACGGTGATGACCGGCATCGAGCAGCTGGTGCTGCGCGGCCACATTCCGTGGACCATCCACCGCCACCAGCCCGACAACGAGCGGCTCAAGCCGGCCGCCCAGTCCAAGAAGATCGCCTACCCGAAGCCCGACGGCAAGCTCACCTTCGACCGGCTCTCCTCGGTGTTCATCAGCAACACCAACCACGAAGAGAACCAGCCCGCGCACCTGACGCTGAAGAACGCCGCGGTGCCGACCACCATCAACCTGCCCGAGTACGCCGGCCCCGAAAGCCGCTACTGCCCGGCCGGCGTGTACGAGTTCGTGCCGGATGCCGAGGGCAAGGAAAAACTGCAGATCAACGCCCAGAACTGCGTCCACTGCAAGACCTGCGACATCAAGGACCCGACCCAGAACATCGTCTGGGTCACGCCGGAAGGCGGCGGCGGGCCCAACTACGTGGGGATGTAACGCGGGAGGGCGTCTCGCTATTCGCGGAACTGGGCCTGGATGTCCCGTGCGCCGTGCAGGATCCGCACGATCAGCAGAAAGTCATCCTGCGATTGAAAGAAGATCACGTAGCGACCATGCGCGCAGGAGCGCAGCCCTTCGGCAAGCTCCTGCCTTGGCCGATACGCCTGCGGACTGGATGCAATCTTCTGGCAGTGGTCGCGCAGCTCCGCGACGAAGCTCAAGGCTCGGCGAGGGTCGTCCAGCGCAATATAGTCGCCGATGGCTTCGAGATCCGCCTGCGCGAGCCGCGTGAAGGCGACACGCGTCACGCCTTGCCGCTGGCGCGGGCCTTGTACTTGGTCTCGAGCCGAGTGAACACCTTCTCGGCGTCCTCGCCCACGCCGCCGTCCAGACCTGCCCTGATGGCGCTTCTGAGTTCGGCCAGCTTCAAGTCATTGAGCCGCTCCTGATCCTCGAGCAACCGCAAGCCTGCACGCACGACTTCGCTGACATTGTTGTAGCGGCCGGCTTCGACCTGCTCGCGAATGAACGACTCGAAATGGGGGCTTAGGGCAACACTGGTCGGCATAAGATCTCACATAACAGTTACTAACTATTATGGGAGATTCTTCATTTCCCCACCAACTGCGTCAGCCGCTCGGCCTCGAAGCACTCGTCCCGGGCCGCGTCGCCCGGCACGCAGTCCTTCTTGCCGGGCTGCTTCGACAGCGCCTCGATGGCCTGCCAGAGCAGCGCGATCTGGTGCTCCTGGCCGGCGGCGTTGTCGATCAGGCCGCGCATCGCGAGCGACAGCGGGTCATCCTCCAGCGTGATGCCGTAGGCCGAGAACTTGCCCTCCGTGCCCGTGACATCGGCGCTGGTGTCCGACTTCGACGGGATGATGCGCGCCGGGATGCCCACCGCCGTGGCGCCCGCGGGCACCGGCTTGATGACCACCGCGTTGCTGCCGATCTTGGCGCCGTCGCCCACCACGAAGCCGCCTAGCACCTTGGCGCCGGCGCTGACCACGACGTTCTTGCCCAGGGTCGGATGCCGCTTGGTGCCCTTGTAGAGCGAGGTGCCGCCCAGGGTCACGCCCTGGTAGATGGTGCAGCCGTCGCCGATCTCGGCGGTCTCGCCGACCACCACGCCCATCGCATGGTCGAAGAAGACCCGGTCGCCGACGACCGCGCCGGGATGGATCTCGATCCCCGTCAGCCAGCGCGACATCTGCGAGACGAAGCGGCCGATCCACTTGAGCCCATGGCCCCAGCACCAGTGCGCCAGCCGATGCAGCGCCACCGCATGCAGGCCCGGGTAGAGGGTCAGCACCTCCCAGCGCGTGCGGGCCGCCGGGTCACGGTCGAGGATGCACTGGATGTCGGAGCGCAGGCGCGAAAACATGCTTTGTCGTTATATCGATAGGGGCTGAAAGTCTAAGCCGCCGGGTCTTCGCGCACGGCGGATGGGGTTTTCGGGGTGCCCGGGCGCCCCTGGGCCGCTTCGGTCATGGCCTTGGCGATGCCGCGCAGGATGTGGATTTCTTCCGGCGTCGGCCGGGCCCGGTTGAAGAGCTGCTGCAGCCGCGGCATCAGCTTCTTGGGCGCCTCGGGGTCGAGGAAGCCGATGTCGACCAGCGACCGCTCCCAGTGGTCGAGCATGCCGGCCACCGCCCGGGCGTCGGCCGCGGTCGGCGCCGGGGTGGCGTCGCGCACCCCGTAGCCGCCCAGCGCCAGCCGCCACTCGTAGGCGATCACCTGGATCGCGGCGCCCAGGTTCAGCGAGCCGAATTTCGGGTCGGTGGGAATGCTGAGCGCGACGTTGCAGCGGTAGACGTCCTCGTTGCGCATGCCGAAACGCTCCGAGCCGAACAGGAAGGCCACGTGCTGCGCCTCGCCGCCGGCCAGCGGCTCCAGGTGCTCGCGCGGCGTCCGGGTGGGCGGGCCGAAGTCGCGCGGGATCATCGCGGTGGCGCACAGGTGGGTGACGCCGTCGAGCGCCTCGTCCAGCGTCTCGACGATGCGGGCGTTGTCGAGCACGTCGAGCGCCCCGCTGGCGCGCTGGATGGTCTCCTCGCGCCGCAGCACGTTGGCCCAGCGCGGCGCCACCAGCACCAGGTCGTCGAAGCCCATGGTCTTCATGGCGCGGGCGGCGGCGCCGACATTTCCGGCATGGCTGGTCTGGATCAGGATGAAGCGGGTGCGCATGGCTGCGGGTAAAATCCCATGATTCTCGCCGCCCGCATCGCCGGGCCGCTTTTCAGGGGGCCCCCGCATCAACCGATCGCCCCTTTTCCGTTCTTCACACAATTCATGTCGTCCCCCAACCTGCACCCCATGCTCAACGTGGCCGTCAAGGCCGCCCGCGCCGCCGGCGCCATCATCAATCGCGCCGCGCTCGACGTCGAAGCGGTGCGCATTTCGCAGAAGCAGGTGAACGACTTCGTCACCGAAGTCGATCATGCGAGCGAGCGAGCGATCATCGAGACGCTGCTCACCGCCTACCCGGGGCACGGCATCCTGGCCGAGGAATCGGGCACCGAGCACGGCGCCAAGGATTCCGACTACGTCTGGATCATCGATCCGCTCGACGGCACCACCAACTTCATCCACGGCTTTCCGGTCTACTGCGTGTCGATCGCGCTGTCGGTGCGCGGCAAGATCGAGCAGGCGGTCATCTACGACCCGAGCCGCAACGACCTGTTCACCGCCACCAAGGGCCGCGGCGCCTTCATGAACGAGCGCCGGATCCGCGTCAGCAAGCGCACCCGCCTCAACGAATGCCTGGTCTCGACCGGCTTCCCGTTCCGAACCGGCGACAACTTCAAGCAGTACCTGGCCATCATGGCCGACCTGATGCCCCGCATGGCCGGCCTGCGCCGCCCGGGCGCCGCGGCGCTCGACCTGGCCTATGTCGCGGCCGGCTTCACCGACGGTTTCTTCGAGACCGGCCTCAACATCTGGGACGTGGCGGCCGGCTCGCTGCTGGTCACCGAGGCCGGCGGCCTGATCGGCAATTTCACCGGCGAGCCCGAGTTCCTCGACCAGCGCGAATGCCTGGCCGGCGCCCCGCGCATCTACGGGCAGCTGGTGCCGCTGCTGGCCAAGTACTCCAAGTTCGCAGGCCTCGACGACAAACTGCGCGCCAGCGACCGGATGCGCGCGGTCGATCCTTCGGCCCAGGGCGGCGACACCTACGCCCGCAGCACCATCGACGCCACGCCGGCCGCGGCGCCCGAGACCGAGCCGGCCGCCGACGCGGCGCCGGCACCGCGCAAGCTCACGCGCATCCGCCGCGAAGTCCCCGTGGCGCCCGCCGAGGGCGACGCCGCCGCGAAGTGATGGAGGCGCCCCGCGCGGCCGCCGTCCGCAGCCGTGCCGCCCTGCGCGTGGCGCTGGGCCACTACATCGCCAACGGCATCTCGGTGGCCTTCGGGCTGCTGCTGATCTCCGGCGGCGTCCACCTGGTGCTCGGAACCCTCGCGGCGTCGGCCGCCTCGGTCGGGGTCATCGTGACCGCACCGCCCGATCTGCCCGCCCCCCGCCGCGGCAAGCTGCTGCAGATGCTGCCGGCGCCGCTGATCGGGCTGCCGCTGTTCTTCCTGGTGCAGCTGCTGCACGCCAAGCCGCTCGAACTCGGCCTGCTGCTGGTTCCGGCCACCTTCCTGGCCTTCGTGGCGATGGCCTGGGGCAAGCGGGGCATCCCGATCGCGATCGCCGTGATGTTCTCGATGATCTTCTCGATGGCGACGCCGAAGCCCGACGACATGGCCGAGGCGGTGCAGCGCACGCTGTATTTCGGCCTCGGCGCCGGGCTCTACGTGATCTACGCGGTGCTCGCCAACCTGGCGCTCAACGCCCGCTACCGGGTGCAGGTGATGGCCGACCTGCTCCTCTCGCTGGCCGCCCTGATGCGGACCGAGGCGCGCCAGTTCACGCCCCGCGACGACTCCGGCGACATCCGCGAGGTGCCGGCCTCGCTGCTCGGTCAGCTGCTGCGCGAACAGGCCGCGCTGGCCGACCTGCTTCAGGCAGCGCGCGACATCGTTCTCGAATCGCCGCGCACGCCCTACCGGCAGCGCCTCGCCGGCATGCTGATGACGGTGCTCGAACTGCGCGACCTGCTGCTGGCCAGCGAGCTCGACCTCGACGCCCTCAAGACCCATCCCGGCCATGCGGCGGCGCTGGTCGAGATGCGCCGCATCCTGGAGGCCCTGGCCGCCGACACCGCGGCGCTGGCCGACGCCCTGCTGCTCGGGCGCCCGCCGGCCACGGTGCCCGACCGCCGGCGCGAGCTGACGGCGATCCATCTCGACGAGGACCCGGCGCGCTCGCGCAGCTACACCGGCCCGACGCCGGCGATGCTGGCGCGCGGGCTGGCCAGCCGCATCGGCCACATCAACGACGAGGTGCTGCGCCTGTCGGCGCTGGCGCGCGGCGAGCGCGAGCCCGACCTGGCGGTGGTGCGGGCCAGCTGGCAGATGTTCGTGAGCCCGACCGAATGGTCGCTGCGGCCCTTTCTCGCGCTCTGGCGCTGGGACGCGCCGCCGCTGCGCCATGCAATTCGCGCCGCATTGGCGATCGCGGCCGGCTACGGCATCGCGCTGGCCCTGCCCTGGGGCTCGCACGACTACTGGATCCTGCTGACCATCGTGGTGGTGCTGCGCGGCAGCCTCTCGCAGACCCTGGAGCGGCGCAACAGCCGCGTGGCCGGCACGCTGCTGGGCTGCGTCTTCGCGGTGGCGCTGCTGTCGGCCCATCCGTCGCCGCTGACGCTGCTGGCCGCCATGACGCTGGCGCAGGCGATCGCCCACGGCTTCGCGGTGCGGCGCTACCTGATCACCGCGGTGGCGGCCACCGTGCTGGGCCTGGTCCAGGCCCACATGCTGAACACCGGCATGAGCACCACCTTCGCGCTGTTCGAGCGCGTCGCCGACACCCTGATCGGCGCTGCGCTGGCCTGGGCCTTCTGCTACGTGCTGCCGTCCTGGGAGCGCGGGCAGATCCCGGCCCTGGTGGCGCGGGTGCTCGGCGCCCAGGCGCGGCACGCGCGGCTGGCGCTGGGGCTGGGCCAGCTGCGCTCGGTCGGCGTCAGCCCCGAGCTCGAATGGCGGCTGGCCCGGCGCGAGGCCTACGACAGCCTGTCGGCCCTGGTGCAGGCCACGCAGCGCTCGCTCTCGGAACCGCGCGCGGTGCGGCCCCCGCTGGAGCCGCTCGAGCACCTGCAGGCCCACAGCTACCAGCTGCTGGCCCAGCTGAGCGCGGTCAAGTCGATGCTGGTGCTGCGGCGCGACCGGCTGACGCCGGCCGAGATCGAAGGCCCGCTGGCCCGCACGGCCCAGCGCATCGAGGCCAGCATCGGCGCCGCACCCACCAGCGGCCCGGTGATGCCCGAGGGCGCGCCCGCCACCACGCTGGCCGGCCCGATCCCCCTGCCCGACCCCTTCGACAACGACGTCACGCCATGGCTGCTGCGCCGGCTCGATCTGGCAACCGGCATCGCCGCCCAGCTGCGCGACGACGCGGCGCGCATCCTGCAACCCGCCGCCGAGGACAGCCCCCAGACCGCCTCATGATGACGACCTTGCTCGCCTATCCGTGGTCCGCCCCGCTGCTCGCGGCCTTGCTGGCGGTACCGCTGGCGCTGCTGGGCCACCGCCTCGCCGGCCTGGTGCTCGAACGCCTCACCCGCTCGGTGCCGACGCTTCACGCGACCCTGCTGGCGATCAAGCGGCCGGCGCTCTTCGTGCTCCCGCTGGTGGCGCTGCAGCTGGTCTGGCAGGCCGCGCCCGACGACCTGCGCTTCGTCGGCAACGTGCGCCACCTCAACGGCCTGGCGCTGATCGGGGCGGCGACCTGGCTCGCCGTGCGGGCGGTCAGCGGCTTCGCCGAGGGCATGGTCAGGCAGCATCCGTCGGACGTGCGCGACAACCTGCAGGCACGCCGCATCCTGACCCAGGCGCGGGTGCTGGCGCGCACCGCCAACACGGTGCTGGTGGTGGCCGGGGCGGCGTTGATGATGATGACCTTTCCGGGCGCGCGCCAGGTCGGCGCCAGCCTGCTGGCCTCGGCCGGCGTGATCGGCATCGTGGCCGGCCTGGCCGCCAAGCCGGTGTTCAGCAACCTCATCGCCGGCCTGCAGATCGCGCTGGCGCAGCCGATCCGCATCGACGACGTGCTGGTGGTCGAGGGCGAATGGGGGCGGGTCGAGGAGATCACCGGGACTTTCGTCGTGCTGCGCATCTGGGACGACCGCCGGCTGATCCTGCCGCTCACCTACTTCATCGAGAAGCCGTTCCAGAACTGGACCCGGCACGACTCCCAGCTGCTCGGCTCGGTCTTCGTCTACGCCGACTACGGCATGCCGCTGGCGCCGCTGCGCGCCGAGGTCGAGCGCATCGTCAAGGCGGCGCCCGAATGGGACGGCCGCTTCTTTAACCTGCGCGTGACCGACGCCACCGAACGCACGATGCAGATCCGCGTGCTGTGCACCGCGGCCTCGTCGGCGCTGGCCTTCGACCTGCGCTGCACGGTGCGCGAGGGACTGATCGCCTTCATGCAGCGCGAGTACCCGCAGTTCCTGCCGCGGATGCGGATCGAGGGCGACGACGCCCGCCCGGCGGTGCCGGCGGCGCAGCCCTGAGGCGCGGCATCCGGCTCAGCCGCTGCCGGCGCCCCGCCGCGATCGGTCGGCTTTCGGCAGCACCGCCTCGCCGGCCATGCGTTCGGCTTGCGCCTGCAAGCGCCGGAGCGCATCGTCCAGGCGGGTGGCGGTTTCCTCGTCCAGTGTCCCCAGCAGGTCGGCGTTGATCCGCGACACCAGCGGAAACAGCTCGTCGTACAAGGCCTGCCCGCTCGCCGTGAGGCCGAGCAGTACCTGCCTTCGATCGCCCGCCGGGTGCGTGCGCGACAGCAGCCCCTTGGCGACCAGCGAGCCCACCGCCTTCGAGGTCCGGGCCCGATCGAGCTGGGCATGCCCGGCCAGCTGCGAAGAGCTCAGCTCGCCGCGGCTGGCCAGCGTGGCGATCAGCCGCCACTCGCGCCGCGTGATGCCGAAGCGCCCTTCGCACAGGCGGATGACCATGCTGCCGCCGACCGCGATCAGGCGCGACAGGCGGTACAGCAGCAGGTCGTCCAGGGGTCGGCGTGGCGCGCTCATCTAGTGGTAAATCCTTGGAATGGTTGATTAGAACAATCGAATGGCACGACTCTAAAGTCGATCCAAAGGAGACACGCACCCATGCACCACGCATTCGACCGCCGCCGCGCACTCGCGGCCCTGGGCGGCCTGGCACTGGCGCCCCTCGCTCGCGCCCAGGCATTCACCCCCGGCCAACCGATCAAGGTCCTGATCGGCGTGCCGGCCGGCGGCACGCAAGACGTGCTGACCCGCGCCATCGCCCACGAGGTGCGCGATTCGCTCGGTCCGCTGATCATCGACAACCGCTCCGGCGCCGCCGGCCGCATCGCGGCCGAGGCGGTGAAGAACGCCGCGCCCGACGGCCGAACGCTGCTGCTCGGCACCGCCAGCATGATGGCGATGTTCCCGAGCGCCTACCGCAGCCTCTCGTACGACCCGATCAAGGACTTCATCCCGATCGTCAATGCGGCCCGCTTCGAGCTCGCGCTGGTGGTGAGCAAGGACGTGCCGGCCAGCACGCTGGCCGAGTTCATCACCTGGGCCAGGGCGCAGGGCGACAAGCTCAGCTTCGGCTCGTACGGCGCGGGCACGCCCTCGCACTTCCTCGGCGAGATGCTCAATCGCTCGGCGGGACTGAAGATGGTCCACGTGCCGTATCGAGGCTCCACGCCAGCGCGGCAGGACGTGATGGGGGGCCAGATCCCGGTGTATTTCGACACCGTCGGCGGCGCGCTGCAGATGCAGCCCGGCGGCCGCGTGAAGGTGCTGGCGACCAGCGGCGACAAGCGCTCGCCGCTGATGCCCGACCTGCCGACCTTCACCGAGGCCGGCCTCAAGGACGTGGTTGCGACCGCCTGGTTCGCCTACTACGCGCCGCTCAAGACGCCGCAGCCGATCGTCGACAAGCTGCGCGCCGAGTTCACCCGCGCGGTCAATTCGCGCGAGGTGCGGCAGCAGCTGCTGCAGAACGGCATGTACCCGGTGGGCGATGGCCCCGAGGCCTTGTTGAAGACAATGCGCGAGGACACCGCCCGCTGGGGCGGAATCATGAAGGCCGTGAACTTCCAGGCCAACGACTGACCCTGACCTTGCCTCGCATCGGAGCTCCCATGTTTTCTCGTCGATTCTTTCCCCGCCTCGCCGCCGCTCTCGCCCTGGGCACCGTGGTGCTCGGCGCCCAGGCCCAGGCCCTCGAAGGCGGCCCGCTGCACATCGTGGTCGGCTATGCGGCCGGCGGCGCCACCGACCGCGTGGCCCGCATCGTCGGCGACAAGCTGCAGGCCAGGCTCGGCGTGCCGGTGATCGTCGACAACAAGCCCGGCGCCGGCGGCCGGCTGGCGGCGCAGCAGGCCAAGGCCACGCCGGCCGGCCAGAACGTGCTGATGCTCGCCAATCCGGCCGTGATGGTGGTGGCGCCGCTGGTCTTCAAGGACAACGGCTACGACGCCGAGCGCGACTTCGTGCCGGTCTCGCACGTCAACGACTACGAATTCGCGCTGGCGGTATCGACCGCGGTGCCGGTGCGCGAGTTGTCGCACCTGCTGGCCTGGATGCGGGCCAACCCCGAGAAGGCCAACTTCGGCGTGCCCGCCACCGGCAGCCTGCCGCACTTCTTCAGCCTCATGATGGGCGAGAAGGCCAAGGTGCGGGCCGAGGTGGTCGGCTATCGCGGCTCGGGCCCGCTGCTGACCGACCTGATCGGCGGCCAGGTGCCGATCGCCTTCGACACCTTCGACGTCGACCTGCCGCAGCACCAGGCCGGCAAGATCCGCATCCTGGCGGTTTCGGGGGCCAAGCGCTCGCCCTTCGCGCCCGAGATCCCGACCTTCAAGGAGGCCGGTCTCGACCTGGTCGCCACCGGCTGGAACACCTTCTTCGCGCCGGCGACCATGCCGAAGGACAAGGTGGCGCGCCTGTCGCAGGAAATCCGCGAAGTCATGCAGGACCCGGACACCCAGCGCCGCTTCAAGGACACGCTGATGACGCCAGTGGTCAGCACGCAGGCCCAGACCGAGGCCATGCTCAAGGCCTACCGCGCGCAATGGGCGCCGGTGGTGCAGAAATCCGGCTACCAACCCTGAACCCCATGCAACGACCCAACATCATCTTCATCGTGGCCGACGACCTCGGCCATGCCGACCTCGGCTGCTACGGCGGCCGCGATGCCGAGTTCGGCCCGGTCTCGCCGGTACTCGACGGCCTGGCGGCCAGGGGCATCCGCTTCACGCAGGGCTATGCCAACTCGCCGGTGTGCTCGCCGACCCGCTTCGCGATGATCACCGCGCGCTACCAGTACCGCCTGCGCGGTGCCGCCGAGGAGCCGATCAACAGCAAGAGCCGCGGCAGCGCCACCCTGGGCCTGCCGGCCGACCACCCCACCCTGCCCTCGCTGCTGCGCGGCGCCGGCTACCGCACGGCGCTGGTCGGCAAGTGGCACCTGGGCTATCCGCCCAACTTCGGTCCGCTGCGATCGGGCTACGAGGAGTTCTTCGGTCCGATGTCGGGCGGCGTCGACTACTTCACGCACTGCGATTCGAGCGGCCGGCACGACCTCTGGTCGGGCGAGGAGGACTGCCCGCAGGAGGGCTACCTGACCGACCTGCTGTCGCGGCGCGCGGTCGACTACGTCGAGCGGATGGCGCAGCAAGAGGCGCCCTTCTTCCTGAGCCTGCACTACACGGCGCCGCACTGGCCCTGGGAAACCCGCGACGACGCGGCCAAGGCGCCGGCGGTGAAGGACAACCTGTTCGACCTCTCGGGCGGCAACATCCACACCTACCGCCAAATGATCCACCACATGGACGAGGGCATCGGCTCGATCATGGCCGCTCTCGAAAAGCACGGCATCGCCGACAACACGCTGGTGGTCTTCACCAGCGACAACGGCGGCGAACGCTTTTCCGACAACTGGCCGCTGGTGGGCGGCAAGATGGACCTGACCGAGGGCGGCATCCGGGTGCCGTGGATCGCGCATTGGCCGCAAGGCATCAGGGCCGGCGGCGTGACCGCGCAGCAATGCATGACGATGGACTGGTCGGCGACGATGCTCGCCGCCGCAGGTGTCGCGGCCGACCCGCGCTACCCGCTCGACGGCGTGTCGCTGCTGCCGGTGCTGCGCGACGCCGGCAAAACCTTCGCGCGGCCGCTGCACTGGCGCATGAACCATCGCGGCCAGCGCGCGCTGCGCGACGGCGACTGGAAATACCTGCAGGTCGACGGCAACGAGTACCTGTTCAACATCCCGGCCGACGAGCGCGAGCGGGCCAATCAGGCAAAGAAGGAACCGGAGCGCCTGGCCGCGATGCGCGCCGACTGGCTGGCCTGGAACGCCACCATGCCGCCGATCCCGGAGGATGCGACGGTGAGCCTGGGCTATTCGGTCAAGGACATGCCGCAGCGCTGAGCCAGCGCCGGGCCGCCCTGCATCAGCTGGCCTGGTAGCGCTGCTGGGGGCGCTGGGCCGATGCGCGCAGGAAGCGCACGGTCTGCGCGAATGCCGAGAGGCCGGCGCCGAGGCGCTTCAGCAGCGGCATGAACACCGACGGCTCGTTGCGGCTCAGGTGGCTGGCGTCGTCGTTGGCCAGCTCGCGTTCGAAGGTGTCGGTGAACTTCGGATTGCGGGGGAAATAGGCGTTGGAGTGGGTCATGGGCGCCATTTTAAGGGTTTACCCTAGATTTCAAGTGCTCCCTGTCCCGACAACCCCGCCGAATCCGGGCCTCTGTCACGAATGCCCGGGATGCATCTTGACTTCGATATCATTTAGATATATCTTTTCTAAAATAGATAACGAATTCAAGGACACACCATGCGAGATTGCAGACACTTTCTACACGGCAGCCGGCGCGCTGAACACGCCGACGGGCTCGGCGGCGGCGGCCGGGCCGAAGCGGGCGAACACCGCGGCGGGCGCGGCGGCGGCCGGATCTTCGGCCACGGCGGGTTGCGCTTCGTGCTGCTGCAGCTGATCGCTGACAAGCCGAGCCACGGCTATGAACTGATCAAGGCCATCGAAGAGCGCCTCGGCGGCCGCTACAGTCCCAGCCCCGGCATCGTCTACCCGACCCTGACACTGCTCGAGGAACTGGGCTGTGTCAGCGTCGATGCCGCCGACGGCGGCGGGCGCAAGCGCTACAGCGTCACCGCGGGCGGCCTCGACTACCTCGCCGCCCATCGCGCGACCGTCGACGAGATGATGGCCCGCATGGCCGGCGGCGTCGACGGTGCCGGCCCGCGCGCCGGCCGTCCGCCACAGGTCGTTCGCGCCATCGAGAACCTCAAGCTGGCGATGCGGCTGCGCCTCGCCGGCGCCCCCCTCACCGAACAACAGGCCCACGAATTCGCCGCGGTGCTCGACCACGCCGCCCAACAACTCGATCGCATCGGAACCTCATGAACGACACCTCCATCGCTTCGTCCACCCCCGACCGTCTGCCTCGCCGCTTGCGCCACGACCTGCGCTTCCGCAAGCTCGAAGTCCGTCGCGTGCAGCGCCTCACGCCGCACCTGATCCGGATCACGCTCGGCGGCGACGAGCTCGCCGGCTTCACGAGCCCGGGCTTCGACGACCACGCCAAGGTCTTCTTTCCCGATGCCGCGACCGGCCAACTCACGGTGCCCACGACCGGCCCCGAAGGCCCGGTCTGGCCGCCCGGCCCGAAGCCGGCCATGCGCGACTACACGCCGCGCCGCCACGATGCCCAGGCCGGCACGCTCGAGATCGACTTCGCGCTGCACGATGCCGGTCCGGCCACGCAATGGGCCGAAGCGGCCCGGCCCGGCGACGTGGTCGGCGTCGGCGGCCCGCGCGGCTCCTTCATCATCCCGACCGCCTTCGACTGGCACCTGCTGATCGGCGACGACACGGCGCTGCCCGCGATCTCGCGCCGGCTGGCCGAACTGCCCGCCGGCGCGCGCGCCGTGGTGCTGGCCGAAGTCGACAGCGAAGCCGACGAAATCTCCTTCGACACCCAGGCCGCCCTCGACCTCCAGTGGGTGCACCGCCGCGGCGCGGAGCCGGGCACCGGATCGCCGCTGCTCGATGCACTGCGCCGCCTGACCCTGCCCGAAGGTGACTTCCACGCCTGGGTGGCCTGCGAGTCCAGCGCCGCCAAGGCGCTTCGCGCCCATCTCGTGGGCGAGCGCGGCGCCCACCCGAAATGGGTCAAGGCGGCCGGCTACTGGCGCCGCGGCGCCGCCGCCACGCACGACACCCACGAGGACTGAGCGCCGGCGGCTCTCCCCCAAACGCGCTATGCCGCGCAGCCGTTTGACGATGACGGCTCATGGTCCCAAAATTCAAGAAACTGAGTACTTTGGAATTAGGCGGCGCGTGCGCCGAGGGAGTTGAACCGATGAGCACCGGACCTGCGCACTGGCAGATATTGATCGCCGTGCTGACTGGCGCGCTGCTGTTGGCCCTGATGTGGGCATGGCGACGGGTCGCTGGTCGCCGCGAAATGGAACGCCGCATCGAGGCCGCGAGGGTTCGTTCCGGCCATGTGCCGCTGGAAATCCCGACCGTGCGCGGCGGGACCAACCCCTCGGGCGACTCGGTGCCCGACACGCTGCCCGAGTGGTTCATCCAGGGCAAGGGCGAACACGCGATCGTCGACGAGACGCCGCGCATCCGGGTCCGGTACTTCGATGGCCAGGACCGGAAGATCGAGTGCATCCTGCAGGTCGACCAGCTCGACCTTCAGAAGAAGATCATCGTCGGCCACGGCGAACTGCCGGGCGACACGCGGCGTTTGCCGCTGCACCGCATCGCCTCGGCGCGCATCGCCGAATCGGGCCAGCGCTTCAACATCGACACCTGGGTCGAGGCTGTCCGCGTGGCCCGCCGCCGGCGCGGCCAGGCCTGAGCGGCAACCTTCAGCCGACTCTGCGCCTCCTGCAGGCCGTCAGGGCGTGCCGCCTTGCTGGGGCTTCGGCTCCGCCACCGGCGGCGGCGCGCCGGTGCCGGGTACGCGGGTCCGCTGGCAGATCATCCGGCCGGTCTGCCGGTCCCAGTGGCAGGCCCGTTTGGATTGGGTCGCCGGTGGGGTCGAAGGCTCCGCCGACCAGGCAAGGCCAGCGAAGACGACGGCACCGAAAAGAAGGAGTGGTTGGAGTTGCTTCACGCCGGCAGCTTACTGCAGCCCTCGTGCCTTGCCTCATCATTTCTTGGGAGTGGCTCGTCAGGCCCTGCGGATGCCGCCGGCGCCCGCCGGCTCGGACCGCGGCGCCCGCTTCGCCGGCTTCCTCGGCCCCAGCTGCTGAACGAGGCTCACTGCCGTCGGCAGAGGCGTCTCGAGGATCCGGGCCATGCCACGCGCGAAGCGCTCGCAGCCGGCGTCGAACTCGGCGACGGCCTGGAGGTATTCACGGCGGGCGGACTTCTTGCTCATGACCCGGAAGGTAGCGCAAAAGGCCGACCCTCGCCGCGTTCATTCCGAAGCAAAATGTCACCGGCCCGAGCCACCTACTCTTGAAGGGGATCGACGTGAAGAACGAGATGTCGCTCGCGCAGTTGCGTGGCCAGTTCATCGCCGGCAACGTCCTGCTCGAAAGTCTTCTGCAGTCATTGCCGGTGGAAACGCTGCGCACGCTGTACGCGCGGCACGAAACCAACGCCCGGGAGGTCGCGGACGCGCTCCGGCGTGCGAACCGCTCGCAGGAAGAACTGGACGCCTACAACGACTTCACATTGAACAACCAGGTCGTGATCGGCCGCATCTGGCGCAATTCGGCTTAGAGCCGCAGGCTCAGCCGATCACCTCGGGCCATTCGGTATGGAAGAACCGGCCTTCGGGCTGGTCGGTCCGCTCGTAGGTGTGGGCACCGAAGAAGTCGCGCTGCGCCTGCAGCAGGTTCGCCGGCAGACGCTCGGTGCGGTAGCTGTCGTAGTAGGCCAGCGAGGCGCTGAACGCAGGCACCGGGATGCCGTTGCCGACCGCTAGCGCGACCACTTCGCGCCAGTTCTGCTGGGTGCGGTTCAGCAGGTCCTTGAAGAAGGGGTCGAGCATCAGGTTGCCGAGCGCGGGGTCGGTGCGAAAGGCGTCGGTGATGCGGTTCAGGAATCGCGCCCGGATGATGCAGCCGCCGCGCCAGATCGCCGCGATGCGGCCGAGGTCGAGGCCCCAGTCCTTCTTGTCGCCCATGGTCTTGATGAGATCGAAGCCCTGGGTGTAGCTGATGACCTTCGACGCATAGAGCGCATCGTGGACCTTGGCCACCAGCGCCTTCTTTTCCAGCGACAGCGCGATCTTCGGGCCCTGAAGGAGCCGGCTGGCCGCCACGCGCTGCTTCTTCTGCGACGACAGCACGCGGGCCTCGACGGCGGCGTTGATGGTGCTGATGACCACCGCGTTCTCGGCGGCATTGATCAGCGTCCACTGGCCGGTGCCCTTCTGGCCGGCCTTGTCGAGAATGACGTCGACGATCGGCTTGCCGGTCTCCGGGTCTTTCTGTCCGAGCGCCTTGGCGGTGATCTGGATCAGATAGCTTTGCAGCTCGCCCTCGTTCCATTCATCGAAGATCGCGGCCATCTCGTCGGTCGTGAAGCCGGCCGCCTTGAACAGGCTGTAGGCCTCGCAGATGAGCTGCATGTCGCCGTATTCGATCCCGTTGTGGACCATCTTGACGTAGTGCCCGGCGCCGCCCGGCCCGATGTGGATCACGCAAGGCTCGCCGTCCACCTTGGCCGCGATGCTCTCGAAGATCGGCTTCATCACTTCCCAGGTGGAGAGCGGTCCGCCCGGCATGATCGACGGCCCCTTGCGCGCTCCTTCCTCGCCGCCCGACACGCCGGCGCCGATGAAGCGCAGGCCCTTGCCCGCGAGGTAGGCATCGCGGCGCTCGGTGTCGGTGTAGAGGCTGTTGCCGCCGTCGATGACGATGTCGTCCTTGTCGAGCAGCGGGATGAGTTGCTCGATCACCTGGTCGACCGGTGCGCCGGCCTTCACCATGATCTGGATCTTGCGCGGCCGAGCCAGGCTCTGGACGAAGTCCTCGAGCGTCTTGGCGCCGACCAGCTTCTTGCCGGGGTTGGCGGCGACGAAGGCCTCGGTGGTGGCCTCGGTGCGGTTGTAGACGCTGACCTGGAAGCCGTGGCTTTCCACGTTCAGCACCAGGTTCTGGCCCATGACGGCCAGGCCGATCAATCCGAAATCGCTTTTGTCGTTCATCTGTAGATTCTCCGGCCCCTCGCGAAATGGCGCTGGCGGTGCAATTGATACAGATTGTGCGCACGAGTCGGGCCTCGGCGTGTCCGTGCCGGCTTGTGGTGACCATCGACAGACTCTGGTGGTTATAATAACCACCATGCGCAGCGCAGCCATCATCGAAGCTCGTAGCCGATGGCTGGTCGCTTCGCTCGGTGCGCGGCAGCCACCACGTGTTCAACCACCCTGGCAAGCCGGGTCACATCACTGTGCCGCATCCGAAGAAAGACCTGGGCATCGGCCTTGTCCAGAAGCTGCTCAAGCAGGCCGGGTTGAAGTAAAGGAGTCCATCATGAAATTCCTCATTGCCATCGAGCCAGGGACCGACAAGACGGCCTTCGGCGTGGCCGTGCCCGACCTGCCCGGGTGCTTCTCGGCGGGAGACACGCTGGAGGAAGCCTTCGACCACGCGAAGGAAGCGATCGACGCCTTTCTGGAGGCGTTGGCCGAGGACGGCGCCGAGATCCCTGCGCTGAAGCCGATGGCCGCGCACATGGCAGACCCCGAGTACGCGGGCTGGACATGGGGCGTCGTGGAAGTGGACGTGACGCGCTACGAAGGCAAGGCAGAGAAGATCAACATCACGCTGCCGGGCCGCCTGCTGGCCAAGATCGACGCTTACACGCGGACGCACAACACCAACCGCAGCCGCTTCCTCGCCGACGCGGCCCGGTCGGCGATGCAAGGCTGAAGAGGCCGGCGCGCCGGCAGGCGCCGGATCAGCGCAGGAATCCCCGGCGAGCAGTCCCTGGCCGAGCCGAGGCCCGGACAACCGTCCACCATAATGTGCGGGCCCGGCTGCAACGGCCAAGTTTTGTTAGGTGCCCGCAAGTTGAACCAGATCGTCGAAGACCGTGATATCCCTATTGAAATCAAAGGGATAGCGCAAAAAGGCCTTGCCCATCGCGCGCCTGCGAAGCCTGACCTGTCCGGTCACACGCCCATGATGGCGCAGTACCTCGGCCTCAAGGCCGACCACCCCGACACCCTTCTGTTCTACCGGATGGGCGACTTCTACGAGCTGTTCTACGCCGACGCCGAGAAGGCCGCGCGATTGCTCGACATCACGCTGACCCAGCGCGGCCAATCGGCCGGCCAGCCGGTCGTGATGTGCGGCGTGCCCTTTCACGCTGTCGATACCTACCTGGGCCGCCTGATCAAACTCGGCGAATCGGTCGCCATCTGCGAGCAGGTCGGCGAAGTCGGCGCCAGCAAGGGACCGGTGGAGCGCAAGGTGGTGCGGGTGGTCACGCCGGGCACGCTGACCGATGCCGAACTGCTCAACGACAAGAGCGAATCGCTGCTGCTGGCCGTGCATGCGGGTGCGCGCAACTTCTGCGGCCTGGCCTGGCTCAGCGTCACGGGTGCCGAGCTGCGGCTCGCCGAATGCCCGTCCGACGCCCTCGAAGCCTGGATCGCACGGATCGCACCGAGCGAACTGCTCTACAGCGCCGAGGTCACGCCCGCCTTCGAGCAACGCCTGAAGGCAGCGCGCGGCGCCACCCCCTTCACCCTGTCGCTGCGGCCGGCCTGGCAGTTCGACGGCGGCCTCGGCGAGCGCAAGCTGTGCGAGCAGATGGGCAGCACCAACCTGGCGGCCTGGAATGCCGAATCGCTCGCCAACGCCCATGCCGCCGCCGCCGCGCTGCTGGGCTATGCCGAGCACACCCAGGGCCGGGCGCTGGCGCACGTGCAGCGGCTGGCGGTCGAGCGCGACGGCGAACTGATCGAACTGCCGCCGACCACCCGGCGCAATCTCGAGCTGGTCCAGACCCTGCGCGGCGAAGAGTCGCCCACCCTGTTCTCGCTGCTCGACACCTGCATGACCGGGATGGGCAGCCGGCTGCTCAAGCGCTGGCTGCTGGCGCCCCGACGCGACCGCGGCGCGGCCCAGTCGCGGCTCGAAGCGATCGCCGCGCTGCAGGCCCCGCCGCCCGGTGGCACCGCGGCCCCCTGGCGCACCCTGCGCGACCAGCTCAAGAACACCAGCGACGTCGAACGCATCGCGGCCCGCATCTCGCTCAGGCAGGTGCGCCCGCGCGAGCTGCTGGCCCTGCGGATGGCGCTGGCCAAGGCCGGGCAGCTGGCACCCGCCCTGCCCGGTGCATCGGCGCTGCTGGCGCAACTGGCCGACCAGCTGGCGCCACCCTCCGGCTGCGCCGAACTGCTGGTCGCCGCGATCACTCCGGAGCCCTCGGCGCTGGTCCGCGACGGCGGCGTGATCGCCAGCGGCCACGATGCCGAGCTCGATGAGCTGCGCGCCATCAGCGAGAACTGCGACGACTTTCTGCTCCAGCTCGAGGCCAGCGAACGCGAGCGCACCGGCATCAGCAATCTGCGGGTGCAGTTCAATCGCGTGCACGGCTTCTACATCGAGGTCACGCAGAGCGCGCTGGCCAAGGTGCCCGACAACTACCGCCGGCGCCAGACACTGAAGAACGCCGAGCGCTTCATCACGCCCGAGCTCAAGGCCTTCGAGGACAAGGCGCTGTCGGCGCAGGACCGCGCACTGGCGCGCGAGAAGTGGCTCTACGAGCAGCTGCTCCACGCCCTCCAGCCGTCGGTGGCCGCGCTGACCCGGCTGGCCGGCGCCATCGCCACGCTCGACGCCCTCTGCGCACTGGCCGAGCGCTCGCATGCACTGCACTGGCGGGCGCCGAGTTTCGTCGCCCATCCCTGCATCGAGATCGAACAGGGCCGCCATCCGGTGGTCGAAGCCCGGCTGGCCGAGAAATCTTCGGGCGCGTTCATCGCCAACGACACCCGCCTCGGCCCCCAGCAGCGCATGCAGGTCATCACCGGCCCCAACATGGGCGGCAAGTCGACCTACATGCGGCAGGTCGCGATCATCGTGCTGCTGGCGTCCATCGGCTCGCACGTGCCGGCCGCGGCCTGCAGGCTCGGGCCGATCGACGCCATCCACACCCGCATCGGCGCGGCCGACGACCTGGCCAACGCACAGTCGACCTTCATGCTCGAGATGACCGAGGCGGCGCAGATCCTGCACGGCGCCACCGCCCACTCGCTGGTGCTCATGGACGAGATCGGCCGCGGCACCAGCACCTTCGACGGGCTGGCGCTGGCGGCCGGCATCGCCGCCCAGCTGCACGACCGCACGCGCGCCTTCACGCTCTTCGCGACCCACTATTTCGAGCTCACCGAATTCCCGGCCAGCCACCACGGCGCGGTCAACATGCACGTGAGCGCCACCGAGGCCGGCCGCGACATCGTCTTCCTGCACGAGATGCAGCCCGGCCCGGCCAGCAAGAGCTACGGCATCCAGGTGGCGCGGCTGGCCGGCATGCCGGCGGCGGTGGTCAACCACGCGCGGCAGGCGCTGGAGGCCCTGGAATCGCAGCAGACCCAGACCCGCGCCCAGGTCGATCTGTTCGCGCCGCCGCCGGCGGCCGAGGCGCCGCTGGCGAGCGCCGTAGAATCCGCGCTGAGTGCGATCGACCCCGATGCGATGAGCCCGCGCGAAGCGCTCGAGGCCCTCTACACACTGAAGAAACTCCAGATGCGCGAGCAGGGCTGATGGCTCGATTCGTGCAAGAAGAACTCATGACCTACTGTGTCGGCATCAAACTCAACGCCGGACTGGTGTTCCTGTCCGATTCGCGCACCAATGCGGGCGTGGACCACATCAGCACCTTCCGCAAGATGATCGTCTACGAGCAGCCCGGCGACCGCGTCATGGTGCTGCTGTCGGCCGGCAACCTGAGCATCTCGCAGTCGGTGCGGGAAATCCTCCAGATCGAAGAGCTGCGCGAAACCAAGGAGAACGGCGAGGAAAGCCCGCCGATCACCATCTGGAACGCCAAGAGCATGTTCGACGCCGCCCGCGTGCTCGGCTCGGCCGTGCGCCACGTGTACGACCGCGATGCCGAGGCGCTCAAGCACGCCGGGCTGGACTTCAATGTCTCCTTCATTTTCGGCGGCCAGGTCAAGGGCGAGGGCATGCGCCTGTTCCTGGTCTACGCGGCCGGCAATTTCATCGAGGCGACCACCGAGACGCCCTACTTCCAGGTCGGCGAGTCGAAGTACGGCAAGCCGGTGCTCGACCGCGTGCTGACCCCCGAGACCCCGCTCGACGAAGCCGCCAAGTGCGCGCTGGTGTCGATGGACTCGACCATGAAGTCGAACCTGTCGGTCGGCCTGCCGCTCGACCTGGTGGTGTACGAGGCCAACACCCTGCGCACCGACAAGGTGATCTGCATCGACGCCGACAACCCCTACTACCGGATGATGCACAACAGCTGGGGCCAGAAGCTGCGCGAGGTGTTCGACAGCATCGAGGACCCGGTCTGGGACGACGCCTACACCGAGCATCCGCTGAAGATGCCGGCCACGCGGCACAGCCCGCTGCGCAAGATCTCGACGCCCGAAGAAAAGCTGATCTGACCGTGCCCGGCGCCGCCCGCCGGTGCCCCCTTGCCATGCTTCCTCCAGTCATCTTCTCGCACGGGAACAGCTTTCCCGCGAGCACCTACCGCGTGATGCTCGACAGCCTGCGCAACCGCGGCTTCGACGTCGATGCGGTCGAGAAATTCGGCCATGACCCCAAGTACCCGGTCACCGACAACTGGCCACACCTGGTGCAGCAGCTGGCGGACTTCGCGCAGGCGCGGGCCGACCGGGCCGGCGCCCCGGTGCTGCTGGTCGGCCATTCGCTCGGCGGTTTCCTGAGCCTGATGTGCGCCGCCCTGCATCCGGCGCTCGCCCGCGGCGTGGTGCTGCTCGATTCGCCGCTGATCGGCGGCTGGCGCGCCGGCACGATCAACCTCATGAAGCGCACGCCGCTGATGAAGAGCGTGTCCCCCGGCATGATCAGCCGCAAGCGCAGGAACACCTGGGAGCACCGCGAGGCGGTGTTCGAGCATTTCCGCAGCAAGAAGGCCTTCGCCAAGTGGGACGAACGCGTGCTGCGCGACTACATCGAGCACGGCACCTTCGATCTCGACGATGCGAGCGACGCCGGGCCGCCCCAAGGCGCGAGGGCCCCCGCGGGCGGCAGCGAGGACACGTCAGTGCCGAGCGTGGGGGCCAGTTCACGCGCCTTGAGTTTCGACCGCGATGTCGAGACCGCGATCTACGACACCATCCCGCACAACCTGGGCGCCCTGCTGCGCGCCCATCCGCTGAAGTGCCGCGCGGCCTTCGTCGGCGGCCGCCAGTCGGTCGAGATGAAGCGGGTCGGCATGGCGATGACCCAGCAGGTCACCAAGGGGCGGATCATGATGCTCGACGGCACCCACCTGTTTCCGATGGAAAAGCCGATCGCCACCGCCGCGGCGGTCGAGGCGGCGCTGCGCAACCTGCTCTGACGCGTCGGCGGCGGCCGGCACCGCCGCGGTCCCTTGCCATCATCCCGCCCCATCGGGAGGACGACCTCCCGGACGAGTGGAATCAATTCGGGACGGCCCGGCTTTTTCTTGAAGTGAGGGACACATGGCCTGGATCTATCTCGTCATCGCCGGCATTCTCGAAGTGGCATGGGCCTATTCGATGAAGCTCTCCGAGGGCTTCAGCCGCCCGTGGCCCACGGCCCTCACGCTGGTCCTCATGATCGCGAGCTTCGGCTTGCTGTCGATCTCGATGCGCTCGCTGCCGCTCGGTACCGCCTACACGATCTGGACCGGCATCGGCGCGGTCGGCGCCTTCGTGGTCGGCATCCTGGTACTCGGCGAGCAGGCCAGCCTCATGCGGATCGCCGCCGGCGCACTGATCGTCTGCGGCATCGTTCTGATGAAGCTCTCGTCGCCGCACTGAGCCCTTGCCGGCGTTCAGTCGGCCCAGGTGACGACGCCGCTCCACGCGGTCGCCAGCACCACGATCCCGAAGGCGATCCGGTACCAGGCGAAAGGCACGAAATCGTGCGTGCTGATGTAGCGCAGCAGCCAGCGCACGCACAGCCATGCGCTCACGAACGAGAACACCAGGCCGACCGCGAACAACGGGATGTCGGCCACCGACAACAGCGCGCGCTCCTTGTAGAGGCTGTAGGCGCCGGCACCGATCAGGGTCGGGATCGCGAGGAAGAAGGAGAAGTCGGTCGCCGCCTTGCGCGACAGCCCGAGCAGCATGCCGCCGATGATGGTCGAGCCGCTTCGGCTGGTGCCGGGGATCATCGCGAAGCACTGCACCAGGCCGACCTTGAGCGCATCCCAGGGCGTCATGTCGTCGACGTTCTCGATCCGCACCGAGCCCGGCGGTCGCCGCTCGGCCCACAGGATGATGAAGCCGCCGATGATGAAGGTGCTCGCCACCACGGTCGGCGTGAACAGGTGGGCCTTGATGGCCTTGCCGAACAGCAGGCCCAGCACCACCGCCGGCAGAAAGGCGATCAGCACGTTGAGCGCGAAGCGCCGCGCCTTCGGCTGGCGCGGCAGCGCCACGACGGTCGAGTGGATCTTGTGCCAGAAGACCAGCACCACCGCGAAGATGGCACCGGTCTGGATCGCGATGTCGAAGACCTTGGCCTTGTCGTCGTCGAAGCCGAGCAGCGAACCGGCGAGGATCAGATGGCCGGTCGACGAGATCGGAAGAAATTCGGTCAGGCCCTCGACGATGCCCATGATGGCGGCCTTGGCCAGCAAAACGATATCCACGCGCGCTCCTTGAAAGAGCGTCGATTATCGCGATCGCGGCGGTCAGGTTCCGTTCAGATCAACACGGCGAGATGACGCGCACCACCACCTCGCGATGGTCCTTGAAGCCCATCCGCTGGTAAAGCCCATGGGCGCCTTCGTTGTCACGCATGACATGCAGGAACGGGGTCTCGCCTCGCTGCAGCTGGCGGCGAATCAGCTTCGCGGCCAGCCGGCGCGCCAGGCCGCGCCCCTGGTAGTCGGGATGGGTGCAGATGCCGCTGATCTCGCGCAGCGTGCCGGCGCACATGCGTTCGCCGGCCATCGCGATCAGGCGGTCGCCCTCGAAGCAGCCGAAGTAGTCGCCGAGCTCGGGTGTCCGCGGGCCGAAGGGCCCGGGGCGGGTCAGCGCGGCCAGTTCGACCGCCTGGGCCGCATGTTCCGGCCGCAAGGACGTGGCATCGAGAGCCGGGTCGTCGTCCGGCATCGCGCCCTGCCACACCATCCTGAACATGGTCGAGTCCAGATCGATGCGCCAGCCCGCGGGTGCGCTGCCGGACCAGTCCATGCAGTAGAAGTGATCGCCGGGGGCGCAGAACGGTGTCAGGTCGTCGAGCTCGGGATGGCCGGCATTCGCGAACCCGACGATCGGAGAAAAGCCGGGCGCGTAGCGGCGGGCGCGGTCGGTGCCGGTGGCGAAGCCGGCGTGCGGGCCCGAGAGCGTGTTCCAGGCGATGTTGTCGAGCAGCGGGTTCATCGCGTTTCCAGTCGCCGCCGCAGGGCGCGCACCGCACTGTCGACGGTGGTCAACACCGGCAGCCCCGACGCCGCTTCGCAGGCCGCCCGGGCGCGCGCCAGGCTGAACTGCGCCAACGCGATGCGGGTGCAGCCGCGCGCGCGCAGCCCCCTGGCCTGGGCGGCGACCAGCGCATCGTGCTGCTCGCCGTCGCCGGCATTCAGGGCCTCGAGCGCGCCCTCGGCCAGCGCCAGTTCGAGCGCCACGCCGGGCGGGAATTCGGGCGGCATCGATTCGAGCGTGGGCCCGAAGCTCGCGATCAGGCCCAGCGTGCCGGCGCCGGCCGCGGCCTCCTCGATCATCGCCTCGTTGGGCTTCAGCACCGGCATGCCGGCGTGGCGCCGCGCCACCGCCTCGATGCACGGACCGAAGGCCGAGCAGGTGAAGAGGATGCCTTGCGCGCCGCAGTCGACCGCATACTGCGCCAGCCGCTGGAAGCGCTCGTGCATGGCCTCGTCGAGCCCGCGCCCGCCGCGAGCGAGATCGCCCGACAGGCTGTCGTCGAGCAGGTTCGTGCGCAAGGCCTCGGGCCATTCGCGCGCCAGCGCTTCGTTGATCGGCGCGACCGAATGCGCCAGGGCGTGGATGAGTGCGATACGGGTCATCGGCGGTGCTCAGATCCCCTTCGACGACGGATTCGCGAAAGCGTCCCGGGTCTCGGCGTTGAGCGGGTAGTTGATGTTGATGTTCTTCGGCGGAATGGGCGACATGAACCAGCGGTTGTAGAGCTTTTCCATCTCGCCCGATTTCATCATGCCACCGACCACGCGGTCCACCAGCGCCTTGAATTCGGGATCGTCCTTGCGCAGCATCAGCGACTGGTTCTCGGTGCGCAGGCTTTCGCCGGTGATCCTGAAGTCCTTCGGGCTGCGGGCGTTGGCGATCTGGCCCGCCAGCAGGATGTCGTCCAGCACGAAAGCCTGAGCGCGGCCGTTCTCGACCAGCAGGAAGGACTCGGTGTGGTCCTTCGCCGCGACGTTCGTGACCTCGAGGTTCTTGCCCTTGTCGGCCTCGCGCAGCAGCCGGAACGAGGTCGTGCCCGTGGTGGTGACGACCGTCTTGCCCTGCAGGTCGGCGATGTCCCTGATGCCCGAATCGGCCTTCACCAGCATGCGCACGTTGTAGCGGAAGATGTCGGGCGAGAACGCCACCTGCTTCTGCCGCTCGACCAGGTTGGTGGTCGAGCCGCATTCGATGTCGACCGTGCCGTTGGCCACCAGCGGGATCCGGTTGGCCGAGGTCACGGCCTGGTAGCGGACCTCCAGGCTCGGCATCCGGAGCTCGGTCTTGATGGCGTCGACGATCCGCATGCAGATGTCGATGCTGTAGCCCACCGGTTTCAGGCTGGCATCGAGGTACGAAAAACCGAAGGACGACTCGCGGTAGCCGACGGTGATGGCGCCGCTGGCCTTGACCTTGGCCAGCGTGCCGCCCTCCTGGGCCTGGGCGGTCGTGAGCGGCAGCAGCGTGCAGGCCGCCATCAAGGCGGCGAAGGCGAACGGGGACAGGCGAGCGAAGGCCATGGAGCAACTCCTCGAAACAGGTGGGTGAAGGCGAAGGGGGAATTCGTTGCAGCGCGTCAGCGCAGCGCGGCGCGCGTGACGCTGTCGATCGCGCCGGCCAGCCGCGTCGCGATCTCCTGCAGATCCTGCCGGGTGGCAATGAAGGGCGGCGCCAGCAGCACGTGGTCGCCCTGCCGGCCGTCGACCGTGCCGCCGAAGGGATAGCACAGCAGGCCGCGCGCCATCGCGTCGTTCTTGATCCGGGCGTGCAGCTTCAACCCCGGCGCGAACGGCGACTTGGTGGCCCGTTCGGCCACCAGCTCGACGCCCCAGAAGAAGCCTCGGCCGCGGATGTCGCCCACGTGCGGATGGTCGCCGAGCGCCTCGCGCAGCATCGCGCCGAAGGCTTCGCCGTCATCCCGCACCTTGGCCAGCAGGCCGTCGCGCCGGATCACCCGCTGCACCGCCAGTGCGGCCGCGCAAGCCACCGGATGACCGAGGTAGGTGTGGCCATGCTGGAAGAAACCGCTGCCCTGCGACATCGCCTCGACGATGCGGCGCTGCGCGAGCACGGCGCCGATCGGCTGGTAGCCGCCGCCCAGGCCCTTGGCGACCGTCACCAGGTCGGGCACCACGCCCTCCTGCTCGCAGGCGTACAGCGTGCCGCAGCGGCCCATGCCGCACATCACCTCGTCGAGGATCAGCAGCACGCCATGGCGGTCACAGACCTCGCGAACGGCCTTGAAGTAGCCCGGCACCGGCGTCAGCACGCCGGCGGTGGCGCCGCCGACGGTCTCGGCGACGAAGGCGATCACGCGGTCGGCGCCCTGCGCCAGGATCGCCGCCTCGAGCTCGGCCGCGAGCCGCACGCCGTACTGATCGGCGCTCTCGCCTTCGTGCTGCTCGCGGTACGGATAGCAGGGAGAGACGTGCGTGGCCGGCACCAGGATCGGCGCGAAGGGCTCGCGCCGCCAGGCGTTGCCGCCGACGGCCAGCGCCCCCAGCGTGTTGCCGTGGTAACTCTGGCGGCGGGCGATGAAGTGGGTGCGCTGCGGCTGGCCGATCTCGACGAAATACTGGCGCGCCATCTTGAGCGCCGACTCGACCGCCTCGGAGCCCCCGCTCACCAGGTAGACATGGCTCATGCCCTCGGGCGCGCCGCCGATCAGCTCGTCGGCCAACTGCTCCGCCACCTCGGTGGTGAAGAAGCTGGTGTGGGCATAAGCCAGGCGATCGACCTGCGCGTGCATCGCGGCGATCACGTCCGGATGCCCATGGCCCAGCGAGGAGACCGCTGCGCCGCCGGAGGCGTCGAGGTAGTCGCGGCCGGCGGCGTCGCGGATCGTCATGCCGCTCGCGGCAATGGCGACCGGCGGGGTGTGGCGGAGATGGCGGTGGAAGACGTGCGTCATGGCGTCGGCTGAATGGAACTAATGTACCAAATGAATTATTGTTTGGAACATTTGTTCCGTCAAGGGATTCTGGAACACCTCCGTTCCATCCGGTACATTCGTTCCAAACCACGACAGGACTTCCATGGGCGTCAAGGACGATCTCCGCCAGCGCTTCGCCGGCCTGAGCCCCGCTCTGCAGCAGGTGGCCAGGTACGTGCTCGACCACCCCAATGACGTGGTCACTCATTCGATGCGCACGATCGGCACGCGCTCGGGCGGCACCCCCGCCACGCTGGTGCGCTTCGCCCAGCACCTGGGCTATGCCGGCTGGCCGCAGTTCAAGGAAGCGGTGGCGTCGGAGATGGGGCTCGGGCCGGAGGCCTACGGCGAGCGGGCCCGCACGCTGGTCGGCCGGGCGACCGACCGCGGCCTGGTCGAGGAGATGTTCGAGGTGCAGCGCCGCAACCTAGAGGCGACGCAACGGCAGAGCGCCGCCTCGTTGCAGAAGGCTTGCGCCCTGCTCGAAAAGGCGGCCACGGTGCATGCCGCCGGCTTCAGGGCCTGCTTCCCGATCGCCTTCTCGTTCGTCTACGTGTACCGGATGTTCCGCACCAGCGTGCAGCTGATCGACGGCCAGGGCGGCTCGCTGGAGATGCAGCAGCGCGCGATGAGCAAGGGCGATGCGCTGGTCGTCGCCAGCTTCGCCCCCTATTCGCGCGAGGCGCTGCAGGTGGCCGAGGCCGCCCGGGCGGCGGGCTGCAAGGTGCTGGCGCTGACCGACAGCGCGGCCTCGCCGCTGTCGCTGCTGGCCGACGAGACCTTGCTGTTCGCGATCCAGAGCCCGTCGTTCTTTCCCTCGGTCGCGGCCGGCACGGCGCTGGCCGAAGCGCTGCTGGAGCTCCTCGCGAGCCGCGCCGGCAAGCCGGTCGTGAAGCGCATCGACCAGGCCGAAACCCAGTTGTTCGAGTCCGGCGCCTACCTGCAGCCGCCGCGGCTGCGCGGCGCCTGAATCATGACTTGGGCAGCGCGGCCGCGGCGACCGGCTGCGGCGCCGGCGCCATCCACTCGGCGTGCCAGCCGCCACCCAGCGACTGGATCAGCGTGATGGCGGCCACCTGCCGGTTGACCTGCACCTGCAGCAGCGCGCGCCGGCTGTTGAGCGCCGACACCTGCGCCACCACCACGCTGGTGTAGTCGATGGTGCCGGCCCGGTAGCGGTTCAGGAACTGCTGCTCGGTGCGGTCGGCCGCGGCCGAGCTCTGGCGGCGCAGGTCCTCCTGCTGCGCCAGGCTGCCGCCCGCGGTCAGCTGGTCCTCGACGCTCTGGAAGGCGGCCAGCACGGTCTGGCGGTAGCGCGCCACCGTGGCCTCGTGGCCGGCCTTGGCGGCATCGACGCTGGCGCCGATCGCGCCGCCGTCGAACACCACCTGCGCGACCGACAGGCCGAGCGACCACAGCGTGTTCGAGGCATTGAACAGGTCGCCGATGCGCGATGCGCTGGTGCTGATGCCGCCGCTCAGGCTGAAGTTCGGGTAGTAGGCCGAGCGCGCGATGCCGATCTGCGCGTTCGCCGCCGCCACCTGGCGCTCGGCCGCCGCGATGTCGGGCCGGCGCTCGAGCAAGGTCGACGGCAGCTCCGCAGGCACGCCGGGCACCGTCATCTTCCACTGGGCCACCGGCAGGCTGAAGTCGGCCGGCGCGACCCCGACCAGCACCGCGATCGCATGCTCGAGCGCATCGCGGTTGCGCTTCAGCGCCGCGCGCTCGGCCTGGGTGTTCGAGTACAGCGTCTCGGCCTGCAGCACGTCGCTCTGGGCGGCGATGCTGGCGGCATAGCGGTTGCGCGTGATCTGCAGGCTGCGCAGGTAGCCCTCGAGCGTGTCGTCGAGGATCTGCAGTTCGGCATCGGCTTCGCGCAGCGAGAAGTAGTTGGTGGCGAGGTCGCCCACGGCCGACAGGCGCGCCGCCGCCAGGTCGGCCTCGCTGGCCTGTGCGTTGGCCTGCGCGCTGTCGACCGCCTGGCGCAGGCGGCCCCAGACATCCGGCTGCCAGTCGACGCCCAGCGCGGCCGCGGAGGCGGTGGCGGCCGAGATGTCGCGGCCCCCGGTACGGCGCGCGCTGCCGTCGAGCGTGACCTGCGGGAACAGCGCGGCGCGCTGGCCGCGCACCAGTGCCTGGGCCTGCGCATAGTTGGCGACCGCGGCGGCAATGTTCTGGTTCGAGATCTGGACGCGCGCCGCAAGGTCATCGAGCGTGGGGTCGCCGAAGAGCTTCCACCACTCGCCCCGGTCGAAGGCATCGGCCGGTGCCGCGGGTTGCCAGCCGGCGGCGGCCGGGGCCGACTTCCAGGCGGCCGGCGCCGCCACCGGCGGCCGTTCGTAGGCCGGGCCGACGGCGCAGCCGGCCAGCAACGCCGCCAGGGCCAGTGCCAGGGGAAGGCGGGGGAAAGGACGTGAGGCTGCAATCATGGGTTCAAGGCGATATCGGGCGTGCCGGGCGGGGCGGAATCCGCGCCGCGGCTCAGGGACTTTTCGTTGGCGGGCCGCCGGCGCAGCTTGTCGAGCAGCACGTAGACTACCGGCGTGGTCAGGAGGGTCAGCAGCTGGCTGGCGATCAGCCCGCCGATGATCGCGACGCCCAGCGGCTGGCGCAGCTCCGAGCCCAGCCCAAAGCCGATCGCCAGCGGCAGCGCACCGAGGGCGGCCGCCAGCGTGGTCATCAGGATCGGACGGAAGCGCAGCAGGCAGGCCTCGCGCACCGCTTCCACGGCGCTGAGCCCGCGCGAGCGTTCGGCCTCGAGCGCGAAGTCGATGATCAGGATCGCGTTCTTCTTGACGATGCCGATCAAGAGGAAGACGCCGATCAGCGCGATGATCGAGAACTCCATGCGGAACATCAAGAGCGCCAGCACCGCGCCGACCCCGGCCGAGGGCAGCGTGGTCAGCACGGTGATCGGATGCACCAGGCTTTCGTAGAGCACCCCGAGCACGATGTAGATCACCACCAGCGCCGCGACGATCAGGAACCACTGCTGGCCCTGCGACTGCTGGGCCGCCAGCGCTGTGCCCTGGAAGCTGCCGCGCACGTTGATCGGCATCGCGATGTCGGCCTCGGCCTGCGCCACGATGCGCTTGGCGTCCGACAGGCTGACGCCGTCGGCCAGGCTGAACGACACGGTGCTGGCGAGCTCGGTGTCCTGGTGGTCGATCGAGGTCGGCACCGCCCGCTCGCTGAGCTTGGCGAAGGCCGACAGCGGCACCATCAGCGTGGTGTCGGTGGCGATCTGCTGCCCGGTGGACGCGGTGCGCAGGGCCGGATTGGCCGACACCGTGGTCGAGGTGCCGGTGTTGGCGTCGGTCGTGTTCTTGATCGAACTGGTGATCGCCTGGCCGTTGGCGTCGGTGCTGGTCTGCAAGGTCGACGGCACGTACAGGTCCTTCAGCACGATCGGCGAGCGCTGGAAGCGCGGCGCCCACTCCATCACCACCGAATACTGGTTGAGCTCGTCGTAGATGGTCGCCACCGAGCGCTGTCCGAAAGCGTTGTAGAGCGCGCTGTCGACGGCGGACGAACTCACGCCGAGCCGGGCGGCGGCATCGCGGTCGACCTCGACGAAGGTCTCGACGCCGTTGTCCGCGTCGTCGCTGTCGACGTCGGTGAGCGCGGTCTCGTCGCGCAGCCGGTTGGCGAGCTTGGTCGACCAGGTGCGCAGGTCACCCAGGTTGTCGCTCTTGAGCGTGTACTGGTAGCTCGAGTTGCTCGAGCGCCCGCCCATGCGCAGGTCCTGCACCGGGCTCAGGAACACGCGCAGGCCGGTCAGCTGGTTGAGCTGGGGGCGCAGGCGGTCGATCACCGCCTGGGTCTTGTCGGTGCGCTGCGACACCGGCTTGAGGTTGACGAACATGAAGCCGCCGCCCGAGCGTCCCCCGCCCGAGAACCCGACCACCGTGTCGACCGCCGGGTCCTTGCGGATGATGTCCACCGCCTGGCGCAGCTTGTCGGCGATGGCCGCCGACGAGATGCTCTGGTCGGCGCGCAGCCCGGCATTGAGCTGGCCGTTGTCCTGCTGCGGGAAGTAGCCCTTGGGGATGGCGTTGAACAGATAGACGTTGAGGCCGATCACCGCCAGCAGCACCACCACGACCACGCCCTTGCTGGCCAGGGCCCAGTCGAGGCTGTGGGCGTAGGTGCGCAGCGTGCCGTTCCAGGCCCGCTCGCCGACACGGCCGAACCAGGCGCGCAGGCGCCCGGGCGGCTTGCCCTTGGCTTCATCGGCCTCGCTGCGCAGCAGCATGGCGCACAGCATCGGCGTGGTGGTGAGCGAGATCACCAGCGAGATCAGCACCGAGGCCGACAGCGTGACCGCGAATTCGCGAAACAGCCGGCCGACCTGGCCGCCCATGAACAGCAGCGGGATGAACACCGCCACCAGCGACAGGCTGATCGACAGCACCGTGAAGCCGACCTCGCGGGCGCCGCGCAGCGCGGCCTCGACGCGGTTCATGCCGGCCTCGACGTGGCGGGTGGTGTTCTCGAGCACCACGATCGCGTCGTCGACGACGAAGCCGGTGGCGACGGTGAGCGCCATCAGGCTCAGGTTGTTGAGGCTGTAGCCCAGCAGGTACATGATGCCGAAGGTGCCGAGCAGCGAGACCACGGTCGCCACGGCCGGCACGATGGTGGCGCGCGCCTTGCGCAGGAACAGGCCCACCACCAGCACGACCAGCGCCACCGAGATCATCAGCGTGATCTCGATCTCGCGCAGCGAGGCGCGGATGGTGTTGGTGCGGTCGGACGCCACCTGGACGTCGATGTCCTGCGGCAGCTGCGCGCGCAGTTCGGGCAGCAGTTCGCGCACGCCATCGACGGTCTCGATGATGTTGGCGCCGGGCGACTGCGTCACCAGCACGATCACCGCGGGTTCGCCGTTGAACAAGCCCAGCGTGCGCGTGTTCTCGACGCTGTCGATCACGCGGGCGACGTCGCCCAGTCGCACCGCGGCGTTGTTGCGCCAGGCGATCACCATGTCGCGATACTCGGCGGCATAGCGCCCCGGTGCCGGCGTGTAGATCTGGAGCCGGCGGTCGGCGGTCTCGATCGCGCCCTTCGGCCGGTTGGCGTTGTTGGCCTGGATCGCGGCGCGCACGTCCTCTGTGCTGATGCCGAAGCGGTTCAGTGCAAAGGGCTCGAGCTCGACCCGCACCGCAGGCAGCGAACCGCCGCCGATCTCGACCTCGCCGACGCCCTCGACCTGCGACAGCCGCTGGCTCACGATGTTCGAGACCGCCTCGTAGATCTGGCCCGGCGTGCGGGTCTTCGAGGTCAGCGCCAGGATCACGACCGGGGCCGCGGTCGGGTTGCGCTTGCGGTAGGTCGGGTTGCTGCGCAGCGTGGCCGGCAAGTCGGCGCGGGCGGCGTTGATCGCGGCCTGCACCTCGCGCGCGGCGCTGTCGATGTTGCGGCTGAGGTCGAACTGCAGCGTGACGCGGGCCGAGCCATTGGAACTGGTCGAGGTCAGCTCGTTGACGCCCGGGATGATGCCGAGCCTTCGCTCCAGCGGCGTGGCGACGCTCGAGGCCATGGTGCTCGGACTGGCGCCCGCCAGGCTGGCCTGCACCGAGATGGTCGGATAGTCGACCTGCGGCAGCGGCGAGACCGGCAGCACGAAGAAGGCGACGATGCCTGCCAGGGCGATGCCTATGGTCAGGAGCATCGTGGCGATGGGGCGCTCTACGAAGGGCTTGGAGAGGTTCATATTTCCTCTCCGCACGTCGTCGATTCGGGGCGGCGATGGCGGGCGGTATGCCCTGGACCGGCCGACGTCACCGGCCCTTCGGGCTTCCCTGCGCTGCTCGCGACAGGCGGGGTCCGCGCAAACTCGCTCCGCTGCGCTCCACTCAAACACGCGCGGCCCTGATCCGCCTGCCC
>NZ_JBFTHX010000020.1:0-120477 GCF_056394465.1 Variovorax sp. 10N432 | reverse complement strand
GGGTAGCCGTCCTCGACCACGCGCTTGCCCTTGCGGCCATAGGTGTGGGCGGAGTTGATGAGGCCGAACTCGCGTGCCAGGCGGATGTCGTGGGCGGCGACGTCGTACTCGCCCCAGTCGGGCCCGAGGATGGCCATGGCCAGGGTCACGAGGCGGTCGTCGGAGGCCAGGCGGCCCTTGCGCAGGCGCTCGATCTCCTCGCGCGGGAAGGGCTTCTTGTGATAGGGCACCTCGCCGGGTCGCTCGGGGGGCTTGACGGTGCCGCGGGCGAAGACGGCGCGCACGCCCGACTCCTCGAGGGCATCGATGGCGGTGTCGGTCATCTCGGCATCGCGCAGGATGTGGCACCAGTCGACGATGGTGGTGGTGCCGTTGCGCAATTGGTTCAGCGCGCCCAGCAGGTTGCCCAGGTAGACGTCGCGCACGCCGTAGCGCGTGGCGAGGTTGCCGTGCATGTTGGCCACGTAGTCGCGAAAACCCACCCAGTCGCTGCCGATGCCGCGCAGCTGGTACTCCCAGGTGTGGATGTGGGCGTTGACCAGCCCCGGCGTGACGATGCGGCCGCGGCCGTCGGCCACCTCGGCGTCGCCGGCCTCGATGTTCGGGCCGACGGCGAGGATCTTGTCGTCCTCGATCAGGATGTCGGCGTCGTCGAAGTCGCCGACCTCGGGGTCCATCGACAGGATGTTCGCGTGCTGGATCAGGATCCGCTTCATGGAGCTCCTCTTGTTGTCATCGTCGTTTCACAGGGGGCAGGGCGGATACTGAAGGTTTCTCATTAGGATATAAATAAGTCTTCTGAGAAGAATTGATTTCCTGATTGGAAAGAATGTGGACCGACTCACCTGCATGGCGGTTTTTCGCAAGGTCGTCGAGCGCAACAGCTTCAGCGACGCGGCCGCGGAACTCACGATGTCGGCCGGTTCGGTGAGCAAGTACGTGGCCGCGCTCGAGACCCATATCGGCACGCCGCTGCTGGCGCGCACCACCCGGCGCATCAGCCTGACGGAGGCGGGCGGCACCTACTACGCCAAGTGCGTGCGCATCCTCGACGACATCGAGGAGGCGGAGAAATCCACCGGCCAGCTGCACCCCACGCCGCGCGGTCTCTTGAAGGTGCGGGCACCGATCTCGCTGGGCTCGGCGCACCTGGGCCGCACCATCGCCGATTTCCTCGCGCGCTTTCCTGAGGTCAAGCTCGAACTCACGATGAACGACTTCTTCGTCGACCCCGCCGAGCAGGGTTTCGACGTCGCGATCGCCATCGCTGCCAACGATCGCGAGCCGATGCGCGGTGCGCGGCCGATCGGCCGCATGGCACGCGCCGTGGTGGCGGCGCCGTCGTATCTGGCCCGGCACGGCGAGCCGGCGGCCGTGCCGGACCTGAAGCGGCACAACTGCCTGGTCTACAACCGGGGCCAGGTGCCCGACGAGTGGCACCTGATCGGGCCCGGCGGCGACCGGACCGTGCGCGTCACGGGCGACTGCCGCTGCAACAACAGCCAGGTGCTGCGTGAATCGCTGCTCGAAGGCGCGGGCATCGGCCTGCTGCCGACTTTCCTGGTCGCCGCCGACATCGCCGCCGGCGACCTGTGTGTCGTGCTGCCGGGCTGGACGCCGGAGTCACGCACCTTGTATGCCGTGTTTCCCCAGCCTCGCCATCCGTCGCCGAAAGTGCGGGAGTTCGTGGATTTCCTGGCGCGCAGCTTCGCAGTCGACAGCCAGTGGCGCCTGGGTTTCTCGAACGAGGCTTGAGCCCCGCGGCTGCGGACGCGTCCTGGCGTGGCGCCGTCGCTACGCCGGATGGATCTTCGCTGCCACTTCCCAGCTGTGGCCCGCGGGATCGACGAAGCTCGCGCAGCGCATGCCCCAGGGCTTGTCCACAGGGCCGGCCAGCAAGGTCACGCCGCGTTGCTGCAACTCTCGGCAGACCGCATCGACGTCGGGGACCCAGATGCTGAGCTGGAAGCGGGAGCCGGCATCCGCTGCGGCCACGCGGCCAGCCTGGACGAGCTCGCGGGCGCTGTCGACCTTCAGCAGGTTGACGATCAGGTTCTCGAAGCCGACCGCCACCGAGTTCTGGTCCTCGAAAATGACCTGAACGCCGAAGACGGCCTGGTAGAAGGTCTTGGCGGCCTGCAGGTCTTCGACGAACAGGCTCATGGCACTGATGCGCTGGAGAGAGTTTGTCATTTCGTCGCGGTCGAGGGTGGGGTCGAGACGGCCATCGTACGCCGGGTGCCAGCCCGGCCCTCGGCCTTCGACGCCTCCCCGTGCAGCCAGCTCAGGAACGCTTCCACGGGCGGCCGGCGCGCATGCCGGGCCGGGTAGACCACGAAGTGCGCCTTCACGCGAACCGCCTTGTCGAGTCCGAAGATCGGCTTCAAGCGGCGGTCGGCGAGGTGGCCGGCACCGATGGTCGTGCTTTCGAGCGCGACGCCGAGCCCTTGCGCGGCGGCGTCCAGCGACATCATGGCGCGATCGAATCGCACCGAGAAGCGCTCCGGCGCGCGCAGGTCCGCGAAGGCGGCCAGCCAGTCGGACCACTGGACCACGCTGACGTTGCTCTGGATCAGCGGCACGTCGGCCAGCTGGTCGATCCGCTTGAGACGATGCTCGCGGATGAACGCCGGGCTGGCCAGCGGGACGATGCGCTCCTCGAACAAAGGCTCGATCACCATGTCGGGCCACTGCGGGACGCCGTAGCGGATGTCCAGGTCGGCCTCCCCCTGCGCGAAGTCGCTGTGCGTGTGCGCGGCCGACAGGTTCAGCGTGATGTCCGGACAGGCCCGGGCGAAGGCCCGCAATCGCGGCACCAGCCACAGGCTGGCGAAGCTGGGTGTCGAGTGCACGTACAGGCTGTTCTCGACGCCTTGCTGCAGGTCGTCCGTGGCGGCCAGCAGGGCCGATAGCGCGCCGCTGATGCGCAGCAGGTAGCGATCGCCCGCCGCGCTGAGCCGTACGCCATGGGCGCTGCGCTCGAACAGGCGCACGCCGAGATGGGCCTCGAGGCGCGAGACCTGATGGCTGACCGCCGACGCGGTGAGATGGAGCTCGGCCGCCGCATGGGCAAAGCTGCGCCGCCGCGCGACGGCCTCGAAAGCCCTGAGGTTGGGGACCGGTGGAATGGTGGCCATGGGGTCAACCCTGTAGTTGGATGACAAACCGTCATCTTAGGCTGAAGAGACTTCGCTTGTCGTCATGCGATGCAACGCCGACCATCGGCGCCACGGACCCCGGACGTCCGGCGACGACACCCCCACACAACAGGAGACAGGCATGACTGAACGCTTTGCGGGTCGACCCCGCATCACCTGCCCGCGAGGTGCGCGATGAGCGGCCTGCTGCTGACGCCGCACCGCGTCGGACCCGCCGGCTCGCTGGCCGCCCGCTGCGAGGATTGGCTAGGGCATGCCATCGAGGTGCCCGCGGCTGCGCTGGTGGTCGGCGAAGTCGTCGTCCTGCTGGCCGGCGTGATCTCGCGCTTCATCTTCAACAGCCCGATTCCGTGGGCCGACGAGCTGGCGTCGATCCTGTTCCTGTGGCTCGCGAACCTCGGCGCCGCCGTCGCGCTGCGGCGCGGCACGCACATGCGCACCACGGCGCTGGTCTCGCGCTGGAGCTCGCGGGCGCAGGCCTGGGCCGAGGCGCTCGCCATCGCCGCCCCCTGCCTGCTGCTGATGATCCTGATCGGGCCGATGACCGAGTACGCCCGCGACGAATGGGTCGTGCAGACGCCCGCGCTGTCCTGGCCCAACACGATCCGGGCGGCCGCGGTGCCGGTGGCCAGCGCCTTGATGATCGCGCTCGGGCTGCTGCGCCTGGCCCGGCTGGGCGCGGCCGACCTGATCGGCGTGGCGGTGGCGATGGCGGCGCTGGCCGGGCTGCTGTACCTCGGGTCGGACTGGCTGCAGGGCATCGGCAACTGGAACCTCTTCATCTTCTTCGCCCTGCTGCTGGGCGCCGGCGTGCTGCTCGGCGTGCCGATCGCCTTCTGCTTCGGCCTGGCGACCGTGGCCTTCCTGCTGTCCACCACCTCGACGCCGCTGGCGGTGGTGAGCGGGCGGATGGACGAGGGGATGAGCTCGCTGATCCTGCTCGCCGTGCCGCTGTTCATCCTGCTCGGGCACCTGGTCGAGATGACCGGCATGGCCAAGGCGATGGTCGACTTCCTGGCTTCCTTGCTGGGCCATGTGCGCGGCGGACTGAACTATGTGCTGCTGGGCGCGATGCTGCTGGTCTCGGGCATCTCCGGCGCCAAGACCGCCGACATGGCGGCGGTGGCGCCGGTGCTGCTGCCCGAGATGAAGAAGCGCGGCAACGACGAAGGCGAGCTGATCTCGCTGCTTGCGGCCTCCGGCGCGATGGCCGAGACGATCCCGCCGTCGCTGGTGCTGATCACCATCGGCTCGGTCGCCGGCATCTCGATCGGCGCGCTGTTCACCGGCGGCATCCTGCCCGGCGTGGTGCTGGCGATCATGCTGGCCATGCTGGCGCGCTACCGCAGCGCCGAGGTTGCGCACGGCCTGAAGCGTGCGCCGCTCGGCGTCGTCGGCCGCACGCTGCTGGTCGCGCTGCCGGCGCTGGCGCTGCCGGTGCTGATCCGCACCGCGGTGGTCGAGGGCATAGCGACCGCCACCGAGGTCTCGACCATCGGCATCGCCTATGCCGTGGTCGCCGGCCTCTTCATCTACCGGCGCTTCGACTGGCGGCGGCTGTACCCGATGCTGATCGACACCGCGGCGCTGTCGGGCGCGATCCTGTTCATCATCGGCACCGCCACCGGCATGTCCTGGGCGCTGACGCAGTCCGGCTTCTCGCACAGCCTGGCCAGCGTGATGACCAGCGTGCCCGGCGGCAAGTACGGCTTCCTGCTGGTGTCGATCGCGGCCTTCGTGGTGCTCGGTAGCGTGCTCGAGGGCATCCCGGCGATGGTGCTGTTCGCGCCGCTGCTGTTCCCGGTCGCCAAGGCGATCGGCGTGCATGAGGTGCACTACGCGATGGTGATCATCCTCGCCATGGGCATCGGCCTGTTCGCGCCGCCCTTCGGCCTCGGCTACTACGCGGCCTGCACCATCGGCCGCGCCCATCCCGACGTCGCGCTGCGCCGCATCTGGCCCTACCTGGGCGCACTGCTGGCCGGCCTGCTGATCGTCGCCTTCGTGCCCTGGATCTCGATCGGGCTCCTGGGCTGAGCTTTCCTCCATTCCCTTCCACGACCAAGGACCATTCCATGTCTGATTTGACGACCCGTTTGCGCGAGCGGGCCTACCGCATCCGCCGCTACGCCCTGCGCATGGGCGAAGTGCAGGGCCAGGGCTACATCGGCCAGGCGCTCGGCTGGGCCGACGTGCTGGCGGTGGCCTACGGCCACGCGCTGAACCTGCGCCCCGACGAACCCGAGTGGGAGGGCCGCGACCGCTTCCTGCTGTCGCACGGCCACTATGCGATCGCGTTCTATGCCGCATTGATCGAAGCCGGCATCATCGCCGAGAGCGAGCTAGAGACCTATGGCAGCGACGACAGCCGGCTGCCGATGTCGGGCATGGCGACCTACACGCCGGGCATGGAGATCTCGGGCGGCTCGCTCGGCCACGGGCTGGCGATCGGCGTCGGCATGGCGCTCGGGCTGCGGCAGAAGGGCAATCCGGCCTTCGTCTACAACTCGATGTCCGACGGCGAGCTCGACGAGGGCTCGACCTGGGAAGCCGCGATGGGCGCCGCCCACCACCGTCTCGCCAACCTCATCTGCCTGGTCGACATCAACAACCAGCAGGCCGACGGCCCCTCGGGCAAGGTGCTCGGCTTCGAGCCGCTGGCCGACAAGTGGACCGCCTTCGGCTGGCACGTGCAGCGCGTCGACGGCAACGACCTGCCGGCGGTGCTGAAGGCTTTCGACACCGCGCGCCAGCTGGGCGAAGCGAAGCCGCGGGTGATCCTGTTCGACACGCTGATGGGCAAGGGCGTGCCCTTCCTCGAGCAGCGCGAGAAGAACCACTTCATCCGCGTCGACCCGCCCGAGTGGCAGCAGGCCATCGAGACGCTCGACCAATCGCAAACCGAAGGAGCCCTGGCATGAACGCCCCCGTCGCCGAAAAGAAGCCGCGCCTGACCACCTCGGCGATGATCGCCTCGATCGCCACCGAGGGGCAGCGCGTCAAGGCCGCGCCGTTCGGCAAGGCGCTGGTCGAGCTCGGTGCCAGCCGGCCCGAGATCGTCGGCCTGACGGCCGACCTGGCGAAGTACACCGACCTGCACCTGTTCGCGCAAGTCTATCCCGAGCGCTTCCACCAGATGGGCATGGCCGAGCAGCTGCTGATGGCGGCTGCCGGCGGCATGGCCAAGGAAGGGCTGGTGCCGTTCGCGACCACCTATGCCGTCTTCGGCACCCGCCGCGCCTACGACTTCATCCACCAGGTGATCGCCGAGGAAAAGCTCAACGTCAAGATCTGCTGCGCCTTGCCGGGCCTGACCACCGGCTACGGCCCCAGCCACCAGGCGACCGAGGACATCGCGATGATGCGGGGCATTCCCGGGCTGACCATCGTCGATCCCTGCGATGCGCTGGACATCGAGCAGGCCGTGCCGCAGATCGCCGCCCACAACGGCCCGGTCTACATGCGCCTGCTGCGCGGCAATGTGCCGCTGGTGCTCGACGAGTACGACTACAAGTTCGAGCTCGGCAAGGCGAAGCTGCTGCGCGACGGCGACGATGTGCTGGTCATCTCCAGCGGCTTCATGACCATGCGTGCGCTCGAGGTCGCGCAGAAGCTGGCGGCCGACCGGATCGGTGTCGCCGTGCTGCACTGCCCGACCATCAAGCCGCTCGACGAAGCGACCATCCTCGAAGCCGTGCGCTACCGGCACCGGCTGGTCGTCGTCGCCGAGAACCACTCGGTGATCGGCGGCCTGGGCGAGGCGGTGGCCAGCACCCTGCTGCGCCATCGGGTCCAGCCGGCCGGCTTCGAACTGGCGGGCCTGCCCGACGCCTTCCTCGATGCCGGCGCGCTGCCGACGCTGCACGAGCGCTACGGCATCAGCCTGGACGCGCTCGCGGCCCGCATCAAGGGCTGGCTGGGCTGACAGCACGCCGCCTTCCACATCCGTCCCCGTCACCACCCTTCATTTTTCCGGAGTCCACACCATGCTTCTCGCTGACAAAGTTGCCCTCATCACCGGCGGTGCCGGTCTGGCCGGCCTCGGTTTCGCCACCGCCTCGCTGATGGCCGCGCAGGGCGCGCGCGTCGTGATCCTCGATCTCGAACGGGCCGACCCGGCGGGCGCCGCCGCTCGCCTCGGACCGCAGCACCTGGGCCTGGTGGCCGACGTGACCGACAAGGCCTCGTGCGAGCGCGCCGCCAAGGAGGTGCTCGCGCAATGCGGGCGCATCGACATCCTCGTCAACAACGCCGGCATCACGCAGCCGCGCAAGTTCGTCGACATCACGGGCGCCGACTACGACGCGGTGCTCGACGTCAGCCTGCGCGGCACGCTCTACATGTCGCAGGCGGTGCTGCCGGCGATGCGCTCGGCGAAGTCGGGCGCCATCGTCTGCATCTCCTCGGTGTCGGCCCAGCGCGGCGGCGGCATCCTCGGCGGCCCGCACTACTCGGCCGCGAAGGCCGGCGTGCTGGGCCTGGCCAGGGCGCTGGCGCGCGAGGCCGGCATCGACGGCATCCGCGTCAACTGCGTGACGCCGGGCCTGATCGCCACCGACATCAACAAGGGCCTGATCCCGGACGACCGCATGCAGGGGATCCTCGACCAGATCCCGCTGAACCGGATCGGCGAGCCGGCGGATGTCGCCGGCTGCGTCGTGTTCCTGGCGAGTCCGCTCGCGAAGTACTGCACCGGCGTCACGCTCGACGTGAACGGCGGCATGTTGATCCACTGATCGCAACGCCCCCCAAGGAGACAAGCCATGACCCCGAACAAGACCCCGACCGCGGGCCTGAGCCGCCGCCAATGCCTGGCCGGCGCCGCCGCGCTGCCGCTCTTCGCCATCCTGCCCAAGCGCGCCCATGCGGCCGAGTTCAACTACAAGCTCGCCACCGGGCAGGACCCCACCCACCCGGTCAACAAGCGCGCCCAGGAGGCGATCGACCGCATCAAGGCGGCCACCAACGGCCGGTTGGAGATCCGGCTGTTCCCGGCCAACCAGCTCGGCTCCGACACCGACCTGCTGTCCCAGGTGCGCAACGGCGGCATCGAGTTCTTCAACCAGGCCAGTTCGGTGCTGTCGACGCTGGTGCCTGCGGCCGGCATCGTCAACACCGGCTTCGCGTTCAGCGACAGCGAGCAGGTCTGGAAGGCAATGGACGGCGGCCTGGGCAAGTACGTGCGCGCACAGATCGAGAAGGTCGGGCTGATGACGATGTCCAAACCCTGGGAGAACGGCTTTCGCCAGATCACGACCTCCACCAAGCCGATCAACACGCCGGACGACCTCAAGGGCCTGAAGCTGCGCGTGCCGTCGGCACCGATGCTCTCGACCCTGTTCACCGCCCTCGGCGCCAGCCCGACGCCGATCAACTTCAACGAGGTCTACTCGGCGCTGCAGACCAAGCTGGTCGAAGGGCAGGAGAACCCGCTCGCCATCATCGCCACGGCGCGCCTGTACGAGGTGCAGAAGTACTGCAGCCTGACCAACCACGTCTGGGACGCCTACTGGATCCTCGGCAACCGCAAGGCGGTGGACCGGCTGCCGAAGGACATCCAGGAGATCGTCTTCCGCGAGTTCGACAAGGCGGCCGACGACGAGCGCGCCGACATCGCCGCGCTCAGCAAGTCGCTGCGCGCCGAGCTGCAGGGCAAGGGCCTGCAGTTCATCGAGGTCGACAAGAAGGTCTTCAAGGCCGCCCTCGGCAAGACCAGCTTCTACAAGGACTGGCGCGCCAAGTTCGGCGACGAGGCCTGGGCCCTGCTGGAACAGAACACCGGCGTCCTTGCCTGAGGTCCTCGCCATGGCCCAGCCCGACCAGCCCGACCAGCCCGCCACCGCGCCGCTCGCCAACGCGAGCCGCTTCCTCGCCATCGACGCCATCGTGCGCGCCACCGAGGGCCACCAGGGCGTGCCGCTGGGCATGGCCGAAATCGCGACGGCCCTCTATACGCGGCACCTGAAGTTCCTGCCCGCCGACCCGACCTGGCCCGACCGCGACCGGGTGGTTCTCTCCAACGGCCACGGGTCGATGCTGCTCTATGCGCTGCTCCACCTGACCGGCTACGCGCAGTTCCCGATCGAGGAGATCCGGCGTTTCCGTGAACTGGGCGCGCATTGCGAAGGCCACCCCGAGATCGACCCCGCCAGCGGCATCGAGGTGACGACCGGGCCGCTGGGCCAGGGCATCGCGAACGCCTTCGGCATGGCGGTGGCCGAGGCCTACCTGAACGCGCGCTTCGGCGATGGACTCGTCGACCACCACACCTATGCCTTCGTCGGCGACGGCTGCCTGCAGGAAGGGGTGGGCCAGGAAATGATCTCGCTGGCCGGGCATCTGAAGCTCGGCAAGCTGGTGCTGCTGTGGGACGACAACCGCATCACCGACGACGGCAGCACGGCGCTGTCGATCAGCGAGGACGTGGCAGCGCGCTTCAGGGTCGCCGACTGGCACGTGGTCGAGGTCGACGGGCATGACATCGACGCCGTGTCGGCGGCACTGGCGGCCGCGAAGTCGGACCCCCGGCCTTCGCTGATCGCCTGCCGCACCGTGATCGCCCGCGGCATCGCACGGCTGCAGGGCCAGCGCGGCGGCCACAGCGGGCGGCTGCATCCCGAGGACGCCGAGATCGCGCGTCGCGAGCTCGACTGGCCCCATGCACCGTTCGAGATTCCCCCGGAGGTGCTGGGCCCGTGGCGTGCCGCCGGCGAGCGCGGCCGCGGCGCGCACCAGGCCTGGCAGGAGCGCCATGCGGCCCTGAACGCCGACCGGCGCGCCGAGTTTGATCGGGTGATGGCGGGCGAACTGCCCGCGGGATGGCGCGAGGTGCTGCAGGCCTGCAAGCGCCGCGCGGTCGACCGCGAAGAGCCGCCGGGGGGCATCATGATCTCGGCCGAGATCAACGACCTGCTGACCGAGGTGCTGCCCGAACGGATGGTGGGCTGCGCCGACCTCGAGGCGCCGACCAGCCACAAGCGCCGGCTCGAGGCCTTCACGGCCGACCACCGCGCGGGCGCCTACGTGCACTGCGGGGTGCGCGAGCACCTGATGGGCGCCATGGCCAACGGCATGGCGGCGCACGGCGGCGTGATCCCGCTGGCCGTGACCTACCTCGCCTTCGCCGACTACGAGCGCCCGGCGATGCGGATGGCTGCGCTGATGGGGCTGCCGGTGAAGTTCGTGTTCAGCCACGACTCGATCGGGGTCGGCAAGAACGGGCCGACCCACCAGCCGGTGGAGATCCTGGCCTCGCTGCGGGCCATGCCCAACATGCTGGTGCTGCGGCCGGCCGATGCGGTCGAAGCCGCCGAATGCTGGGAGATCGCGCTCGAACAGCGCAGCGGCCCGACGACGCTCGTGTTCGCACGGCAGGCCCTGCCGACCGTGCGGCGACATCCGAGCGACGACAACCTCTCGCGCCGGGGCGCCTATGTCCTGGCGGAAGCCGAGGGCGGGGCGCGCGCCGTCACCTTGCTGGCGACCGGCTCCGAAGTGGCGGTCGCGCTGCAGGCGCGCCTGCAGCTGCAGGCCGAAGGCATCCCGACCGCGGTCGTGTCGATGCCCTGCTGCGAGCGCTTCGACGCCCAGGACGCCAGCTACCGGGCCGCCGTGCTGCCGCCGGGCGGCGTGCGGGTGGCGGTGGAGGCGGCGGTGCGTTTCGGCTGGGACCGCTACCTCGGTGAGCGCGGCGGCTTCGTCGGCATGACGGGCTTCGGCGCGTCGGGCCCGGCCGATGCCTTGTACGAACTGTTCGGCATCACGCCCACGGCCGTCGCCGCCGAGGCGAAGCGCCTGTCGAAGATCCAACCCTGAGCCTCCCCACGCAACGCATCGTCTTTCTCGACCGCGCAACGATCGCGCCGCAGATCCGGCTGCGCCGCCCGGCCTTCGACCATGAACTGGTCGAGCACCAACGCACCGCCGCCGACGAAGTGGCCGGCCGACTGCAAGGCGCAACCATCGCCATCACCAACAAGGTGCCGATCACGGCCGCGACACTGGACCGCCTGCCCGCGCTGCGGCTGGTGGCGGTGGCCGCGACCGGCACCGACTGCGTCGACAAGGCGGCCTGCGCGGCGCGCGGCGTCGCGGTGGCGAACATCCGCGGCTACGCGGTCAACACCGTGCCGGAGCACACCTTCGCGCTGATCCTCGCGCTGCGGCGCAACGTGGTCGCCTACCGCGAATCCGTGCTGGCGGGGCGGTGGCAGGAGTCGGGCCAGTTCTGCTATTTCGACCACCCGATCCGCGACCTGGCCGGCGCGTGGCTCGGCATCGTGGGCGAAGGCGTGCTGGGCCAGCGCGTGGCCGAGATCGCCAAGGCCTTCGGCATGCAGCCGATGTTCGCCGCCCACAAGGGAAAGAGCGGACTCGGCCCCAGCCATCTGTGCTGAGCTTTTGGCGGATCATCGACATTTTCCCGACTCTCACGGCAACTAAGACAGTTCCCTCTAAGCTTATGGAAAGGAAGTATTTGTAAATGGCATGATAAATGCCTGATGATTATCAATATGGATAGTCAAACCCATGGAACTGCGCCAGCTTGAGGCTTTTGCCGCCGTCATGTCGACCGGCAGCGTCACGGGCGCCGCCCGGCTGCTGGCGCGCTCGCAGCCGGCGGTGTCCAGGCTGGTGCAGGAACTCGAAGCCGAGATCGGCTATGCCTTGTTCACCCGCCATGGTCCTCGCGTGACGCCCAGCGAGCAGGGCTTCCTGCTGTATGAAGACGTGGAGCGCGCCTTGGGCGGCCTCCAGCAGATCCACCTTCGCGCCGCCGAGATCGCGCGCGGCAACGCGCAGCCCCTGGTGCTGGCCGCCACCTCCGCGCTGGCGGTCGGACTGCTGCCGCAGGCCTTGCAGCGGCTGGAAGCGCAGGCCGGCGCCGCGCCGATCCAGCTGCGCAGCGCCTCGCCCGAACAGGTCGTCCATGCGGTGCTCAGCGGCGCGGTCCAGCTTGGCGCCAGCAGCCTGCCGCTGGAGCATCGCGGCCTCGACGTGCACTGGATCGGCGAGATGCCCTGCGTGGCCGTGCTGCCGCAACACGATCCGCTGGCCGCCCACGCGGTGGTGCCGCTGGCGGCGCTGGCGCAGCGCCGGCTCATCACGATGAGCAATCCCTTTCGCCTGCGCCGTCGGCTCGACGCCACTCTGGCGCGCGCCGGCCACCCGCCGACGCAGCAGTCCGCGCTGATCGAGACCAACTCCTCGGTCAACGCCCAAGCACTCGCGCGGGCCGGCCTCGGCGTGGCGGTGCTGGAGCCGCTGACCGCCCGCGGCGCCCCGATGGAGGGCCTGGCGGTGCGGCCGCTGGACACCGACATCCCTTTCATCTTCGGCGTGGTCACGCCCCAGGCCCGGCCGGTCACGCCGCCCGTGCGGGCGTTGATCGACGCGCTGCTCGAAGCCGCCAGCGCGCTGCCGCATTTCGTGCGCCACGACCCCTCCGCCCATGCGGCCCTGTTGCAGAGCGTCTATGGCGACGCTGCGCGGCCGTCCGGCGACGACACCTCTTTCTGAAAGCATCCGCGATGAAGGCCAAGCTCCCACCACCGATCGCCGAAGCGCCCGCCGGGCTGGCGGCGCTCGAGGCACGCCTGCGCCAGGACCTGGCCTGGCTCGGCCTGCCCGCCAAGCCCTGGGTGCCCGTGAAGAACGGGCCGGGCGAGGCGCCGCTGGACGTGGCCATCGTCGGCGGCGGCATGGCGGGCCTGGCCCTGCTGGCCACGCTCACGCACCTGGGCCTGCGCGCCCGCATCTACGACCGTTCGCCGGCCGGCTTCGAAGGCCCCTGGGCCACGACCGCGCGCATGGAGACGCTGCGCTCGCCCAAGGAACTCACCGGCCCTGCGCTGGGCCTGCCGGCGCTGACCTTCCGCGCCTGGTTCGAGGCCCAGTTCGGGCTGGCGGCCTGGGACGCGCTCGACAAGATCCCGCGCCTGCAGTGGGCCGAGTACCTGCGTTGGTATCGCAGCGTGCTGGGCCTCGACGTGCGCAACGAACAGCAGGTGCGGGCGGTGCTGCCGCGCGCCGACGGCGTGGTGCAGCTCGACCTGCTGGACGGCACGGCCGATGGCAAGGCCTACACCCTCCAGGCGCGCCACGTGGTGCTCGCCACCGGCCGCGACGGCCTGGGCGGCGCCTGGGTGCCCGACTGGGCGGCCGCGCTGCCGCGCGATCGATGGGCCCATTCGTCCGATCTCTGGGACGCAGAAAGCCTGCGGGGCCGGCGGGTCGCGGTCGTCGGCGGCGGCGCCTCGGCGATGGACGCCGCCGCCTCGGCGCTCGAAGCCGGTGCCGGGCGGGTCGACCTGCTGATCCGGCGCGCCGACCTGCCGCGGGTCAACAAGGGCAAGGGCGCGGGCAGCCCGGGGATGGTGCATGGCTTCTGGCAGCTGCCCGACGAATGGAAATGGCGCATGCGCCACTACATCAACGTCCAGCAGGTGCCGCCGCCGCACGGCAGCACGCTGCGCGTGTCGCGCCATGCCGCGGCCCATTTCCAGCTCGGCACCTCGGTGCTCGGCGCCGTCCGGCGGGCCGACGGCGCGCTGCGGCTCGACACCAGCCGGGGCCCGCTGGCGGTCGACTTCGTGGTCTTCAGCACCGGCTTCCGCACCGACTGGGCGCTGCGTCCCGAGTTCGCCGCCTTCGCGCCGCAGGTGCGGGTCTGGCAGGACCGCTTCGCACCGCCCGAGGGCACGGCCGACACCGAACTGGCCGAGTCGCCCGACCTCGGCCCGCTGTTCGAGTTCCAGCCGAAGACGCCGGGCGCCTGCCCGGGCCTGGAGCGCGTGCACTGCTTCAACTACGCCGCCTCGCTCTCGCACGGCGCCGCGGCCGGCGACATCCCGCAGATCACCGACGGTGCACAGCGGCTTGCGCGCGGCCTCGCGGCCAAGCTGCTGAGCGAGGACGCCGAGCTGCACTTCGCCGCCATGCAACGCTATGCCGAGCCTGAGCTCGATGGCGACGAATGGACGCCCTCGGTGCTGCCGCCGTACGTCGAAGCCGCCGACCCCGAGGTCGTTCGGTGACCGGCTGGCTGCTGCGCCGGCTGCTGCAGGCGCTGCTCGTGGTGGTGGCGATGACGCTGATCGTCTTCATCGGCCTGCACGCCATCGGCAACCCGATCGACATCCTGATCGGCGAGGACATGAACCAGCAGGAACGGCTCGCCGCCATCGCGCGGCTCGGGCTCGACCAGCCGCTGTGGCGCCAGTACCTGGCCTTCGTGGACGGCGCGCTGCACGGCAGCCTGGGTCGCAGCTTCGTCTACCAGGAGGACGCGGTGCGCCTGATCCTGCAGCGCCTGCCCGCGACCATGGAGCTGGCCTTCGCGGCGCTGCTGATGGCGATCGTGGTCGGCGTGCCGCTGGGGCTGTTCGCGGGCATGAAGCCGGAGCACCCGGTGTCGCGCACGCTGATGGCCACCAGCATCGTCGGCTTCTCGCTGCCGGCCTTCTGGGTGGCGCTGATGCTGATCATGGTGTTCAGCGTGCAGCTGGGCTGGCTGCCCGCCAGCGGGCGCGGCGAGACCCGTGCGCTGTTCGGCGTCCAGTGGTCCTGGCTCACGCTCGACGGGCTGCAGCACCTGCTGCTGCCGGCCTTCAATCTCGCGCTGTTCAAGATCTCGCTGGTGCTGCGGCTCACGCGCGCCGGCGTGCGCGAGGTGCTGCCGCAGGATTTCGTGAAGTTCGCGCGCGCCAAGGGCCTGTCGCCGACCCGCGTGATGCTGATGCACGTCATGCGCAACACCATGATCCCGCTGGTCACGGTGCTCGGGCTGGAGCTGGGCGCGACCATCGCCTACGCGGTGGTCACCGAGACCATCTTCGCCTGGCCGGGGGCCGGCAAGCTGATCCTCGACAGCATCAACTCGCTCGACCGGCCGGTGGTGGTGGCCTACCTGATGGTGGTGGTCGTGATCTTCGTGACGCTCAACCTGATCGTGGACCTGCTCTACAAGCTGCTCGATCCGCGGGTGCGGCTGGAAGGCGCCCGATGAGCGGCGTGAGCATGGCAAAGACCTACGACGAGCGCTCGATCTGGTGGCGGGTCGCCGCCGACTTCCTGCACTCGCGCATCGCGGTGGGTGGCCTGGTGGTGCTGGGCATCGTGGTGCTGGCCGCGCTGCTAGCGCCCTGGATCACGCCGCAGAACCCCTACGACCTGCTGCAGCTGGACGTGCTCGACGCCCGCCTGCCGCCCGGTTCGCGCAGCAGCGAGGGCGGCTACACCTACTGGCTCGGCACCGACGGGCAGGGCAGGGACCTGTACTCGGCCATCATCTACGGGCTGCGCATCAGCCTGACGGTCGGCGTCGGCTCGGCACTGATCGCGGCGGTGATCGGCACGCTGGTCGGACTCGTGGCCGCTTACGCGGGCGGCAAGGTCGACGCGCTGCTGATGCGGCTGGTCGACCTGCTGCTGTCGTTCCCGACCATCCTGATGGCGCTGATGATCCTGGCCTACGTCGGCAAGGGCGTGGGCAACGTCATGCTGACGCTGGTGCTGCTCGAATGGGCCTACTACGCGCGCACCGCACGGGGCCAGGCCCTGGTCGAGGCGCGGCGCGAGTACGTCGATGCGGCGCAAGGGCAGGGCATTCCGCGCTGGCGCATCCTCACCGGCCACATCCTGCCGAACTGCCTGCCGCCGCTGCTGGTCATCGGCGCGCTGCAGATCGCGCGCGCCATCACGCTGGAAGCGACGCTGTCGTTCCTGGGGCTGGGTGTGCCGATCACCGAGCCCTCGCTCGGCCTGCTGATCTCCAACGGCTACCAGTACCTGTTGTCGAACGAGTACTGGATCAGCTTCTTTCCCGGCGTCGCCCTGTTGGCCGCCATCGTCGCTATCAACCTGGTGGGCGACCAGCTGCGCGACGTGCTCAACCCGAGGTTGCAGAAATGAGCGCCGTTCTCGCGCCCGAACTCGAAGTGCCGACGCTGGAAGTGCGCAACCTGCAGACGCGCTTCCACACCCGCGCCGGCGTGCTGCCGGTGGTCGACGGCGTGTCGTTCACGCTGGGCCGCGGCAAGGTGCTGGGGCTGGTCGGCGAGTCGGGCTCCGGCAAGTCGGTGACCGGCTTCTCGATCTTGGGCCTGGTCGATCCGCCGGGCCGGGTGGAGGGCGGCCAGGTGTTGTTCCAGGGCCGCGACCTGACCCAGCTGGCGACCGGCGAACGGCGCGCGCTGCGGGGCAACCGCATCGCGATGATCTTCCAGGACCCGATGGCCACGCTCAACCCGGTGCTGCGGGTCGACACGCAGATGATCGAGGCGGTGCAGGCGCACCGGCGGGTCTCGGCGGAGGAGGCGCGCCGCCATGCCCGCGACACGCTGGGGCGGATGGGCATCCCGAGCCCGGACGAGCGGCTGCGCGCCTACCCGCACCAGCTCTCGGGCGGCATGCGCCAGCGGGTGGCGATCGCCATCGCGATGCTGCACGGCCCCGACCTGATCATCGCGGACGAGCCGACCACGGCGCTGGACGTGACGATCCAGGCGCAGATCCTCTCCGAAGTGCAGAAGCTGGTGCGCGACACCGGCACTTCGCTGATCTGGATCAGCCACGACCTGTCGGTGGTGGCCGGCCTGGCCGACGAGATCGCCGTGATGTACGCGGGGCGCATCGTCGAACACGGCACGGTGGACGACGTGCTCGACCATCCCCGCCATCCGTACACCCGCGGCCTGATCGACAGCCTGCCCGGCGCCAACGCGCGCGGCGCGCGGCTGCGGCAGATCCAGGGCATGACGCCAAGCCTGCTGAACATGCCGGTCGGCTGCGCCTTCGCGCCGCGCTGCCCCCATGCGGACGCGGCCTGCGAAGCACGCCCGGAGATCTCGCGGCCGCGCCACGAGGCACCCTGGCACCAGGTGCGCTGCTTCCATCCGCAGCAGGGCAGGCCGGCGGCGCCGGCAGCGCCGCGCCTGCCAGCGGCGCCGCGGGCGCCGGCGGCCAACGACCAGGCGCCACCGCTGATCGCGCTGCGGCAGGTCGCGCAGCGCTTCGGCGCGACGCCGCCGCCCGGTGTGGTCGGGCGCGCGCTGCGCAGCGTCGGCTGGAACCGGCCGCCGGTCGTCACGCATGCGGTCGACGGCGTCGACCTGTCGGTGCGGCCCGGCGAAGTGGTCGGTCTGGTCGGCGAATCCGGCTGCGGCAAGTCGACCCTGGGCCGCATCGCGGCCGGCCTGCTCAGGCCCACCGAAGGCGAGGTGATCGTGGGCGGCACGCCGGCCGCGGACTTCACGCCGGCCGAGCAGCTGGCCGCGCGGCTGCGCATCCAGATGGTGTTCCAGGACCCGTATGCGAGCCTGAACCCGCGGCTGCGCGTCTCGCGCATCGTCGGCGAGGCCGCCTTGCTGCATGGCCTGACCGACGCCGCCGGGCTGGACGACTACGTCTGCGCCCAGTTGCAGCGCGCCGGGCTCGACCCTGCGCTGCGCCACCGCTACCCGCACCAGTTCAGCGGCGGCCAGCGCCAGCGCATCGGCATCGCCCGCGCGCTGGCGGTCCAGCCGTCGATGCTGGTGAGCGACGAGGCGGTGGCGGCGCTGGACGTGTCGATCCAGGCCCAGATCCTGAACCTCTTCATGGACCTGCGCGACCAGCTGGGCCTGGCCTATCTGTTCATCAGCCATGACCTCGGCGTGATCGAGCACCTGTGCGACCGCGTGGCCGTGATGTATCTCGGCCGGGTGGTCGAGAGCGCGCCGGTGGCCGAGCTGTTCGCGCGGCCCGCGCATCCCTACACCCAGGCGCTGCTGGCCGAGATCCCGAGCATCGAGGCGCGCGGCGCGCGCTTCAGCGCGATCCGCGGCGAGATCCCGAGCCCGATCGCGCCGCCGTCGGGCTGCCACTTCCATCCACGCTGTCCGCAGGCGATGCCGCGCTGCCGCACCGAGACGCCGCGGCTGCGCGGCATCGCCATCCATCACGCGAGCGCGTGCCATCTGCACGACGCCCACTGAGTCCCTGCTTCACTTGTCCTTCCTGAGGGTATCCACATGAACCGCCTGCTTCCCATCGTTGCCGCCGCCCTGCTCGCCAGCGGCGTCGCCGCGTCCGCCCAGACGCTGTCCATCGGCTTCGCCGACCCGATCTCATCGGTCGACCCGGAGCTCAACAACCATGCGGGCGACCGTTCGCTGGCGCTGCATTTCTGGGACTCGATCATCAATTCGCGCGACGGCGGCAAGCTGGAGCCCGCACTGGCATCGAGCTGGAAGGCGCTCGACGACAAGACCTGGGAATTCAAGCTGCGCACCGACATCAAGTGGCAGGACGGCACGCCCTTCACGGCCGACGACATCGTGTTCTCGTTCCAGCGCGCACGCAGCGTGCCGGGCAGCGTGGCTTCTTATTCGGGCGCGCTGCGCACGGTCGAGTCGGTCACTGCCAAGGACCCGGCCACGCTGATCGTCAAGACCAACACGCCCAACCCGATGCTGCCGCTGGACATCGCGTCGATCTACGTCGTGAGCAAGCATGTGGGCGAGAAGTCCAGGACCGAGGACTACAACGCCGGCCGCGCCGTGGTCGGCTCGGGCCCCTACAAGTTCATCTCCTACGTGCCCGGCGACCGCACGGTGTTCGAGCGCAATCCCGGCTACTACGGTCCGAAGCCGCTGTGGGAGAAGGTCAACTACCGCTTCATCAGCAACGGCGCGGCACGCACGGCGGCACTGCTGGCCGGCGACGTCGACGTGATCGACAAGGTCGCGGTGACCGACGTGGAGAAGCTGCGCAAGGACCCGAAGGTCAGCGTCTACACCTACCCTGGCCTGCGCGTGCTGCTGCTGCAGCCGAACTTCAAGGCCGGGCCGAACGAGTTCATCACCGACAACGCGGGCAAGCCGCTCGAGAAGAACCCGCTGCTCGACGTCAGGGTTCGCCAGGCGCTGTCCCTGGCCATCAACCGCAAGGCGATCGTCGACCGCATCCTGCAGGGCACCGTGACCGAGGCCAACCAGTGGATGCCCAAGGGCAGCTTCGGCTACAACCCCGAGGTGCCCGCAATCCCCTACAACATCGAGCAGGCCAAGAAGCTGCTGGCCGAGGCGGGCTTCCCGCAGGGCTTCCAGATCGCGATCCACGTGCCGGGCGACCGCTATCCGCAGGCGCCCGAGACGGTGCAGGCGGTGGCGCAGTTCTGGAGCCGCATCGGCGTGAAGACCAAGGTCGAGGTGGTGCCCTGGTCGGTGTATTCGAGCCGGGCGACCAAGAACGACTACGCGGTCAGCGTGATCGCCTGGGGCAACGGCACCGGCGAGGCCGGCTACGGCCTGCTGCAGACCCTGGCAACGCCCGACGCCAAGCGCGGACGCGGCTCGAACAACTGGGGCGGCTACAGCAACGAGGCGGTCGACAAGGCGCTGGATGCAGCCACCGTCGAGTTCGACGCCAAGCGCCGCGAAGCCATCTTCCGCCATGCCGCCAAGCTGGTGACCGACGACGTGGGCCAGATCCCGCTCTACCACTACCAGAACATCTGGGCCGCGAAGAAGGGCCTGAAGGTCGTGCCGCTGCTGAGCGACCGCACGACCGCGATGCAGGTTACGCAAGTCAAGTGAAGGCCGGCGCATGAGGCCCAGCATCACGCCCGAAGACGCGCTGATCGACGTGCCGCGGCGGATCGCGCTCGACGGCCTGGCGCCGGGCGAGCAGGTCGAGGTCGCCAGCTGCACGCTGCGCGGGGCGGGCGTGCCTTGGCGCGCGGCGGCGCGTTTCGTCGCCGATGCCGAAGGCACGGTCGATCTCTGGCGCGACGCGCCGGTCGCGGGCAGCTACCAGGGCGTGTCGGCGATGGGCCTGGTCTGGGCCCAGGTGCCGGACACGGCCGGTGCGCGCGAGCTTTTCGACGCCGAGCCGGCGGCGGCGCTCGCAACCGACATCCTCGCGCGGCGCGACGGCGACGCCCGACCGGTGCGCGGCGGCTTCGTGCAGCGCCTGGCCGCGGCAGGCGTGACGCGCCGCGAGGTTCGCGAAGAGGGCCTGGTCGGCACGCTGTTCCTGCCCGCCGGGCCCGGTCCGCATCCCGCCGTGATGATCCTCAACGGCTCGGGCGGCGGCATCAACGAGCCGCGTGCCGCGCTGTATGCCTCGCATGGCTACGCGGCATTCGCGCTCGGCTACTTCAAGGCGCCGGGCCTGTCGGACTACATCTCGGCCACCCGGCTCGAGTACTTCGAGACGGCGCTGGCCTGGATGCACCGCACGCTGAAGCCGCTGCAGGGCTTCGTCGCCCTCAGCGGCCAGTCGCGCGGCGGCGAACTGGTGCTGCTGCTCGGCACGCTGTTCCCGGCGTCGGTGTCGGCCGTGATCGGCTATGTGCCCGGCGCCGTGGTGCACTGCGCGCAGAACGCCTGCGATCCGGCGCTCGGCCGCGAAGGCCCGGCCTGGATCTTTCGTGGCCGCCCGCTGCCGCATGTGTGGGAGAACAACCGCACCGCGACCTGGGCGCCCTGGGACCAAGGCCCCGAGCCGCGCCGCCATGCCGATGCGCTGCTGACGGCGCTGCAGGATCCGGAAGCAGTAGAACGCGCGCGCATCCCGGTGGAAAAGATCCGTGGCCCGGTGATGGTGCTGTCGGCCACCGACGACGGCTCCTGGCCGTCGAGCCTCTACGGCCGCATGGTGACCGAGCGGCTGGCGCAGTTCGGGCACCCGCATGCGGTGGCGCACCTGGACTTCGAGGGCGCGGGCCACTCGATCCTGTTCCCCTTCGTGCCGACCACGCAGCTAGCCTATGCCCACCCGGTGTCGGGCCGCCGCAGCACTTCGGGCGGCACGCCCGCCCACAACGCGCATGCGGACGAGGCTTCCTGGCAGGGCGTTCTGCGCTTCCTGCAGCAGGCCGTGGCCGCGCGCATCGCATCCCCTGGAGACACAAGCCCATGACCGATTCGAATCCTTCCGTCGACCTGGTCGACGCCTCCGTGCCGCTCGCGGCAGGCAGCGCCACGCATGCGTTGCGCCACCAGCGCCACAAGGTGGTGGCCGCAACGCAAGGCAGCTACGAGGCCCTGTTCGAACCCGAGCTCTCGGGCTCGCCGCTGGTGGAGCGGCTGCTTGTCGCCGACGCCATCGCGCGCAGTGCGGGCAGCGATGCGCTGCACGCGCACTACCGCGCGCGGCTCGATGCCCTGGCGCCGCTGAGCCCGGCGCAGCAGGCCGCGGCGGACGGCGCGGCGCCCGAAGCGCTGGGCCAGGACCCTCGCCTGCAGGCCGTGCTGCGCTTCGCCCGCACACTGACCGATCATCCGGTCGAAGGCGACCGCGAGGCGCTGCTGAAGCTGCCGGCGGCCGGACTGTCGACGCCGGAGGTCGTGGCGCTGGCCCAGCTGATCGCCTTCGTGGCCTACCAGGTGCGGGTGGTCGCGGGCCTGCGGGCGCTGGCCGAACTCGGCGGCGACGGCGCGGCGCCGGCCGCGGACGAAGACCCGGCGCCGTTCGTGCATCCGGCGAACCTGCCGCCGCCCGGCGAGCCGCTGCGCATCAACGGCTACACCAGCGAGACGCTGGGCTGGAAGGCCTGGCTGCCGACCCTCGACCTGACGCAGGCATCGCCCGAGCAGGTGCGCGTCCTCGACAGCAGCCATCCGAAGGCGCGCAGCTCCGACTACTACCTGCTGCTGGTGCTGCAGCCGCGCATCCTGCAGGAGCGGGCCACGGTGTTCAACGCGATCATGTACGCGCCCGGCGGCCTGTCGCGCGCCGAGCGCGAGCTGGCGAGCGCGGTGGTCTCGCGTGTCAACGGGTGCGTCTACTGCGCCTCGGTGCATGCGCAGCGCTTCGAGCAGCTGGCGCGGCGCAACGACGTCATCGCGCAGGTCTTCGAAGAGCCGGAGACCGCGGGCACCACGGCGCGCGAGCGCGCGATCGTCCGGCTGGCGATCGCACTCACCCGCGACCCGGCGGGATTCGGCGCGGCCCAGCTGCAGGCGGTGCGCGCCGCCGGGCTCACGAACCTCGAGATCCTCGACACCCTCCACGCGGTCGCGATCTTTGCCTGGGCCAACCGGCTGATGCTCAACCTCGGCGAGCCGGTGTACGGCTGATCGGCGCGGCGGCGCTCATCGGCCGGCGTCGCTGGCGGGCTTCTTCCCGTCGGGCTGTGGTATCGACAGCGGTGTGACTTCGACCTGTGCCACGCCGTTTTCCCGCGAGATGCCGATCTCGCGCGCGGTGGCCGGGGAGAGGTCGACGATGCGGCCCTTCACGTAGGGGCCGCGATCCTGGATGGTGACCACCGCGCTGCGACCGGTCTCCAAGTTGGTCACCTTCGCGGTGGTGCCGAGCGGCAGCGTCTTGCTGGCGGCGTTGTCGTCGCGCGGGTCCATCCGGCTGCCGTCCGCCATCTTGCGGCCGCTGAACTTGTCGGCATAGAAGGACGCCTTGCCGACCTGCTTGCTGCCGCTGCGGTCGAGGCCTGGTTTCGTTGCGGGGGGCCCTGGCGGGGGCGCCGGCTGGGTCGCTTGCGGCGCGGCGGGCTGTGCAGTCGACTCCTGCCGAGTCGGAGCGGTCATGCACCCGGCGAGCAGGCCTCCGATGCAGACCGCGGCCGCGAATCGCTGCGGTGAAAAGCGCGTCGACATGATGGCAGTCCGGCTCGTGGACGCTACAGGTATCTCGCGCTGCCCGCGTCTTCGGGGCCGCTGGGCGCCAGCAGATCCGTGTCGTCGAGCTCCCCGTGCAGCGCCGCGATGCCCTTGGCCGTGATCGCCAGCACCTGGGCCGCCTTCTGCATTTCCGCGCCGGAGCGCATCTCCTCGGCCGGTGGAATGAAAGCGGTGACCAGGCCCGCGGCACGAAGCACGCGCAGCTTGTCGATGTCCGAGGGTGCATAGACCGTAAACGGCAGCTTCTGTTCGGCGACTTGGCGAAGAAACTCCATCGGCATGGTGTCTCCTTCTGAAATCCTTGAATCTGGAAAGTGGACGCGTGAATTGTGGCCCCGCCGCCGAAGTTTCGAGGGCAGGAGGAGTCCGCCAACCTGGCGCCGCGCTGTCCGACTCCCGTCGGCGGCTGCCTACCGCACGCCGGCGCCTCGGCCCGCCCCGCGACCTCGCCATGCGGCGACCCGCCGCGGGTCAAGCCTTGAATGAACGCGCTGGTCTCCAAGACGCGGTCGCGTCCGACAGAAACGCACAGCGCGCTGCACCATATTTCACCCAGGTTCTCCGGTGCGCCTCTCACGTAGGCAGTGCAGCCTCTCGAAGGCAAACGCAGCACGTGCGAGAACCCAGGCCCGGCGGGGCGACTCGCCGGGCTTCTTCGTTTCCGGTCCTATGGCGCGGACTCCAACACCGGCGCCACCTTCTCGCGGATGGCCCTTGCGGTGAAAGTCGTTTTCATCCCGAGCTGGTCGGAGACCTCCGCATCGCTCATGCCGCGCGCGATCAGCCGCGCGGCATAGGCATTGCGCACCAGCTGCGGCCCATGGAAGGCGGCCTCGTGGCCCAGCGATTCGAGGGTGCGCTTGACACAACTCGTCACGACGCGCTCGGCCAGGTCGGGCGCCACCGGGCTGCAGGCGGCGCCGAGCCCGCCGCCGACCAGTTCGGTCGATTGCACCATGTCGGCCTGCCCGAGGAACAGTCGATTGGAGTTGCGCGCGTTTTCTTCGCGCTCGCGACGGGTGCGCACCACCCGCAGCGTGCTTCGGATCGCCAGCCACCGTTGCAGCGCCTTCGCCAGCGGGGCGCGGCCGACCAGCACGCGGGCCTCGACCTGGCGGTGTCCCGGGGCGCGGACCACCACGCTGCCGTCGGGCCGCAGCGTGATGTTGCGCGGGATCAGCTTGCAGACTTCGGACAGCTTCAGGCCGCACTCCGCCACCACCAGGCGCAGGGCCAGGTTACGTGCTGGCGTCCAGCCATCGGGAAGCTGGTCCGATTCCTCCTCGAACAAACGCACGGCCATTCGCTCGTAGGCCGCGAGGAAGCTCGGGCCGGGCGGCAACGGGGGATCGGTGGCGAAGCGGGTCTCGGGTTGGCGCCGCTTGCGTTCGAGCACCACGGATGCGGGATTGGCCGCCACCACGCCGATGGCTTGCAGGTGCGTGAACACGCGATGGATCTCCGCCAGGTAGGTGCGCATGGTGCGCACGCTGGCGGGCGCATCGGCCCGGCCGCGCAAGCTGTCCAGGAAGGATTCGACATGGGCCTGCCGCACCTCGTCGAGCCGCAGCGAGCGGCCGGCCAGCCAGCGGCAGAACTTGCCCCAGAACGACTGGTAGAGCCTGTTGCTGTGCGCGGTGTAGAGCGGTGCGTCGTCGCTGCCGACGTCCTTCTTCCAACTCAAGGTCGAACGCCACTGCCGGTGGGCTTCGACCGGATTCTTCAGCCAGGGCAGGGACGCTTCACGGGAGACGGCGATGGTGTGGGGCATGGATGGAGCGGCAGCATACCGAGTGCCGGGCGGCCTGTCCATGGTGCGGTATATCATAAGAGAACACATCGCTTCGCCCTGCCGTCTTCACACCACGAGCCTGTACCCCACCGCGATCTCGGTGATCAGGTGCTTCGGCTGCGCGGGGTCCTGCTCCAGCTTCTGCCGCAGGTGCCCCATGTAGATCCGCAGGTAGTGGCTCTGCTCGCCATGCGACGGTCCCCATACCTCGCGCAGCAGTTGCCGCTGGGTCAGAACCCGCCCGGCATTGGCCACCAGCACCGACAGCAGGCGGTACTCCGTCGGTGTCAGGTGCACCTCTGAGCCGGCCCGCCGCACCAGCCGCGCACTGCGATCGACCTCGACCTCGCCGAAGCGGAACACGGCCTCGGGCTCTTCGCCGCCCGCGGCCGCCCGTGGCCGGCGCAGGTTGGCGCGCACCCGGGCCAGCAGTTCGCCGGTGCCGAAGGGCTTGGTGAGGTAGTCGTCGGCGCCGGCATCGAGCGCGGCGATCTTGTCGGCTTCGTCGGTGCGTGCCGAGAGCACGATGATCGGCACCGCCGACCAGCCGCGCACGTCGCGGATCAGCGAGACACCGTCGCCGTCCGGCAGCCCGAGGTCAAGCACCAGCAGGTCGGGCTGCCGCGTGCCGGCCGCCGCCAGCCCATCGCGCAGGGTGCCGGCCTCGTGCACCTGCCAGCCCTCGGCCTCCAGCGCGCCGCACACGAAGCGGCGGATCTGCGGCTCGTCCTCGATCACGATGGCAACGGGCACAGGCATGTTTCAGGGTGGAAGTTCAATCGGTTCGGGCGGCTCGCGGCGCGGCAGCGTGACCGTGAATTCTGCCCCGCCGCCGACCGCATTGGCCGCCTCGATCTCGCCGCCGTGGGCGCTGACCACCGCCTTGCAGATCGCCAGGCCGAGCCCGACCCCGGGCGTCGCCGATTCAGCCTGGCCGCGCGTGAACTTGTCGAACAGGGTCGTCTCCCGCCCCTGCAGCCCGGCGGGCAGGCCGGCCCCGTGGTCGCGCACCCGCAGCACCAGCGCCCGCTCGGTCGCCTGTGCGCCGACCACGATCGGCGGTGCGCCGTACTTGGCCGCGTTTTCGAGCAGGTTGACCAGCACGCGCTCGATCAGCACCGCGTCGAACTCGACCAGCGGCAGGTCCGCCGGGAGCTCGGTCCGGACCGGCATGTCGCCCAGCGCCGGCCGCGCCGATCGGATCGCCGATCGGATCGCCGATCCGACCACTTCCTCGACCGACTGCCAGTCCCGGCGCAGGTTGACGGCGCCTCCCGCGATGCCGCTTTCGAGCCGCGCCATGTCCAGCAGGTTGCTGACCAGCGCGTGCAGCTGGTGCGCCTGGGCGACGATCGCACGCGCCGCCTGCCGTGCATCCGCGCCCTCGGGCAACGCCTGCAGGGACTCGGCCAACGCGATGAGGGCAGTCAGCGGGGTGCGAACGTCGTGCGAGATCGCCCCCAGCAGCGCATTGCGCAGGCGCTCGGACTCCATCTCGACCACCGCCTGCTGCGCCACCTCCACGTAGTGCACCCGTTCCAGCGCGATCGCGATCTGGCGCGCCAGCGTGTCGAGCTGCTGGGCCTGCTCGGGAATCAGCAGCCAGCGCGGCTGCGCCGGTGCCAGCGCGAGCACGCCGCGCACCCGCATCGGCGCCTGCAGCGGCACGTAGTGCCAGGGCTGGGCGGCCAGCGTGGCGGTCCCCAGCCCGGCCGGCTGTCCGTGCCGAAAGCACCAGTCCGCGACGCTGGCATCGAAGCCCGGCGGCGCCGGCACGGGCATCAGCAGCCGGTCGTTGGCGTCGGTCACCAGCACCACCGCCCGGCCGCCGAAATGGCCTTGCACCGCGGCTGCGCCGAGCGCGACCACCTGCGCGCTCTCGAGCGCCGCCGACAGCTCGCGGGTGAGTTCGAACAGAGAGCGCGCGCGGCGCTCGCGGCTGGTCGACACACCGGCGGCGAAGCGCAGACCGGCGGTCAGCTGGCCCACCAGCAGGCCGACCACGAGCATCACGGCGAAGGTCACGAGGTACTGGACGTCGCTGACCGCCAGCGACAGGCGCGGCGAGACGAAGAAGAAGTCGAAGGCCGCCACGTTGAGCAGCGCCGACAAGGCGGCCGGCCCGCGGCCGAAGCGCATCGCCACGCCCACCACGCCGAGCAGGAACAGCATGACGATGTTGGTCAGCTCCAGCACGTTGGCCAGCGGCGTGGCCAGCAGCGTGATGGCGGCGCCGACAGCCACCGTCCAGGCGTAGCCCGGCCACCGCGCCTGCGCCGAGCCGGCTTCCTCGTGCGGCTCGCCGTCGGCCCGCGGGACCGGACGGAGCTTGGCCAGTCGGCGCGAACTGTCGGCGGGCGCGACTTCGACGATGTCGACGGCCGGGGCGTGGCGCGCCAGCTCGCGCACCAGCATGGCCCCGGGCCACCAGCGCGCCCAGCCACCGGCCGGCTCGGCGCGGCCGACCACCAGCGTGGCGCAGTTGAGCCGCTGTGCTTGCGCGGCCAGCGCCTGCGCGATGTCGACGCCGGTCAGCACCGCGGTCTGCGCGCCGAGCTCCTCGGCCAGCTTGAGCACGGCCAGGATGCGGTCGCGCTCGGCGGCGGCGAGCCGCTGGAGCCGGGGCGTCTCCACATAGGCCGCGTGCCAGCGCACGTTCAGTTGGCCCGCCAGGCGGGCGGCGGTGCGCACGGTCTGTCCCGCGCCTTCGTGCGGACCGACGCAGGCGAGGATGGCGCCCGAGGTGTTCCAGGCCGGCGGACCGGCATCCCCCTGCGGGCCCGACTGCTCGACCCGCCAGCCGCGCACGTCGTCTTCCACATGCTCGGCGGTGCGCCGCAGGGCGATCTCGCGCAGCGCGATGAGGTTGCCCTTGCGGAAGAAGTTCTGCGCCGCGCGCTCGGCCTGCTGCGGCAGGTAGACCTTGCCGGCCGCCAGCCGCGACGTCAGCTCGTCGGGCGTGACGTCGACCAGCACCACCTCGTCGGCATCGTCGAGCACGCTGTCGGGCACGGTCTCGTGCACCCGCACGCCGGTGATGGCGCCGACCGTGCCGTTCAGGCTCTCCAGGTGCTGGACATTGAGCGCCGACCAGACCTCGACGCCGGCGGCGAGCAGCTCCTGCACGTCCTGCCAGCGCTTGGCATGGCGCGAGCCGGGCGCGTTGGTGTGCGCAAGTTCGTCGACCAGCAGCAGCGCCGGCTTGCGCGCCAGCGCGGCGTCGAGGTCGAACTCGCCGAGCGTGCGGCCGCGGTAGGCGACCTCGCGCAAGGGCAGCGATTCGAGCCCCGCCAGCAGGGCCGCGGTTTCGCTGCGGCCGTGGGTCTCGACCACCCCGATCAGCACATCCCGCCCGGCGGCCCGTTCGCGCTGCGCCGCGCTCAGCATGGCCCAGGTCTTGCCGACACCGGCGCTGGCGCCGAAGTAGATGCGCAGCCTGCCGCGCTGGGCGCGCTGCTCGTCCGCCCGCAACTGGGCAATCAGGGCATCGGGGTCGGGGCGGGTGTCGTCGATCATGGAGCGGGCAGGGCGTCGAAGGTTATCCCATCGGCCGCTGCGCTCGCCATCACGGCGCGGGTTGCAGGTCGAGTGCCAGGTTGAGCGCCAGCACGTTGACGCGCGGCTCGCCGAGCAGGCGCCACTGCGGGGCTTCGGTGTGGGCGTCGATCAGTCGCTCGACAACTTCGAGCGGCAGCTGCCGCTGCCTTGCCACGCGCGGCGCCTGGTAGTGCGCGGCGGCCGGGCTGATGTGCGGATCGAGCCCGCTCGCCGAGGTCGTCACCAGGTCGACCGGCACTGGCACGGTGTTGCCCGGATCGGCCGCGCGCAGCGCTTCGACACGTGCCTTGACGGCGTCGACCAGCGCCGGATTCAGCGGCCCCTGGTTGGCGCCGCCCGAGGCGGCCGCGTTGTAGGGCATCGGCGCCGTGGCCGACGGCCGGCCCCAGAAGTGGGCCGGGTCGCTGAAGTTCTGGCCGATCAGCGTCGAGCCGACCGGCGCGCCGTCGCGCAGCACCAGGCTGCCGCCGGCCTGGGCCGGAAACACGGCCTGCGCGACGCCGGTCACGGCCAGCGGATAGACGATGCCGGTGAGCGCACCGAGCAGCGCGAACAGGACCAGCGCGGGACGAAGGATGTTGGCCATGGTGATGCTTTCAGACCAGTCCGGCTGCAACCAGCAGCCAGTCGATGAATTTGATGCCGATGAAGGGAACGACCAGGCCGCCGAGGCCGTAGATCGCGAGGTTCCGGCGCAGCAGGGCGGCCGCGCCGACCGGGCGGTAGCGCACGCCCTTGAGCGCCAGCGGGATCAGGAACACGATCACCAGCGCATTGAAGATCACCGCCGACAGGATCGCCGACGACGGGCTCGCCAGCCGCATCAGGTTCAGCGCCCCGAGCTGCGGGTAGGTCGAGACGAAGATCGCCGGGATGATCGCGAAGTACTTCGCCACGTCGTTGGCGATCGAAAAGGTGGTCAGCGAGCCGCGGGTCATCAGGAGCGCCTTGCCGGTCTCGACCACCTCCAGCAGCTTGGTCGGGTTGGAGTCGAGGTCGACCATGTTGCCGGCCTCCTTGGCGGCCTGGGTGCCGCTGCCCATCGCCACCGCGACATCGGCCTGCGCCAGCGCCGGTGCGTCGTTGGTGCCGTCGCCGGTCATCGCGACCAGCCGGCCCTCGGCCTGGTAGCGGCGGATCAGCGCCAGCTTGTCCTCGGGCGTGGCCTCGGCCAGGAAGTCGTCGACCCCGGCCTCGGCCGCGATCGCCGCCGCGGTGAGCTTGTTGTCGCCGGTGATCATCACGGTCTTGATGCCCATGCGGCGCAGTTCGGCGAAGCGGTCCTTGATGCCGGTCTTGACGATGTCCTTGAGCTCGACGATGCCGAGCACGCGGGCGCCTTCGGCCACCGCCAGCGGCGTGCTGCCGCGCCGCGCCACCTGATCGGCGGCCTGCAGCAGTGCGCCGGGCACCGTGCCGCCGAGCGCCTCGACATGCCGGCGCACCGCATCGACCGCGCCCTTGCGCAAGACGATCGCGTCGGCGTCCAGGCTGTTCGGCGCAGGCGGCAGGTTGACGCCGCTCATCCGGGTCTGCGCCGTGAAAGGCACGAAGTGCGCACCTTCGACCCCCTTGTCGTCGACGCCGCCCCGACGGGCCAACTCGACGATGCTGCGGCCTTCGGGTGTCTCGTCGGCCAGCGACGCGAGGACTGCGGCACGCGCCAACTTCGCTTGCGACACGCCCGGCGCCGTCAGGAAGGCACTGGCCTGGCGGTTGCCGTGCGTGATGGTGCCGGTCTTGTCGAGCAGCAGCACGTCGACGTCGCCCGCGGCCTCGACCGCGCGGCCCGAGGTGGCGATCACGTTGGCCTGCATCATGCGGCTCATGCCGGCCACGCCGACGGCCGACAGCAGGCCGCCGATGGTGGTCGGGATCAGGCACACCAGCAGCGCCACCAGTGCCGTCAGCGACACCACCGTGCCGGCACCCGCCGCCGAGACGCTGAACTGCGAGAAAGGCAGCAGGGTGGCGGTGACCACCAGGAACACCAGCGTCAGCGCCACCAGCAGGATCGTGAGCGCGATCTCGTTCGGCGTCTTCTGGCGCTTGGCTGCTTCCACCATGCCGATCATGCGATCGAGGAAGGACTCGCCCGGGTTCACCGCGATGCGCACCACCAGCCAGTCCGACAGCACCCGGGTGCCTCCGGTGACGGCCGAGAAGTCGCCGCCCGACTCGCGCACCACCGGCGCCGATTCGCCGGTGATCGCGCTCTCGTCGACCGAGGCCACGCCCTCGATCACCTCGCCGTCGAGCGGGATCACGTCGCCGGTCTCGACCAGCACCACGTCGCCGCGGCGCAGGTTGGGCGCCTGCTCGGGCAGGAAGGTGGCGCCGTGGAAGGGCTGGGTCAGCTTCTTGGCCCAGGTGTCCTTGCGCAGGCCGCGCAGGGAGGCGGCCTGGGCCTTGCTGCGGCCCTCGGCCAGCGCCTCGGCGAAATTGGCGAACAGCACGGTGAACCAGAGCCAGACCGACACCGCGAGCACGAAGCCCGGCGGCATGCCGCCGTCGCCCTCGAAGCCGAGTGCGTGCAGCCACAGCAGCGTGGTCAGGATGCTGCCGATGTAGACGATGAACATCACCGGATTGCGCCACTGGACCCGCGGGCTGAGCTTGGTGATGGCGGCCCACAGGGCGGGACGGACCAGCGAGGCGTCGAACATCGACGCGGGAATGGATGTCTTGATCATGGTCGGGGCCTCACTTCGCCCACAGCATCAGGTGCTCGACCACCGGCCCGAGGGCCAGCGCCGGCACGTAGTTCAGGAGTCCCACCAGCAGCACGGTGCCCACCAGCAGGGTGACGAACAGCGGGCCGTGCGTGGGCATCGTTCCGGCCGTGACCGGCAGCCGCTTCTTGGCCGCCAGGGCGCCGGCGATCGCCAGCACCGGCACGATCACCGCGAAGCGGCCGAACCACATCGCCACCGCCAGCAGCGCGTTGTAGAAGGGCGTGTTGGCCGACAGGCCGGCGAAGGCGCTGCCGTTGTTGTTCCCGGCCGAGGTCAGCGCATAGAGGATCTCGGAGAAGCCATGGGCGCCCGGGTTCGCGATGCCGGCCTTGCCGGCGTCGGCGATCACCGCCACCGCGRTGCCCGCCAGCACCAGGATCGGCGTCACCAGGATCGCGATCGAGGTCAGCTTCATCTCGTGCACCTCGATCTTCTTGCCGAGGTACTCCGGCGTGCGGCCGATCATCAGGCCGGCGATGAAGACCGCCAGGATCGCGAACACCAGCATGCTGTAGAGCCCGGTGCCGACGCCGCCGAAGACCACCTCGCCGAGCTGCATCAGCACCATCGGCACCATGCCGCCGAGCGGCGTGAAGGCATCGTGCATGGCGTTCACCGCGCCGCACGAGGCCGCCGTGGTGACGGCGGCGAAGAGGGCAGAGGCCGTGATGCCGAAGCGCAGTTCCTTGCCCTCCATGTTGCCGCCGGCCTGCAGCGCGCTGGCGGCCTGGTCGACGCCGAGGGCGCCGAAGAGCGGGTTGCCTGCCTGCTCGGCCGGAATCACCACGACCACCGCCGCGACGAACAGCACGGTCATGGCCGCCAGCACCGCCCAGCCTTGGCGCAGGTCGCCCACCACCCGCCCGAAGGCGAAGCACAACGCGGCCGGGATCAGGAAGATCGCCAGCATCTGGGCGAAGTTGGCGAGCGCCGTCGGGTTCTCGTAGGGATGCGCCGAATTGGCGTTGAAGAAGCCGCCCCCGTTGGTGCCGAGCATCTTGATCGCCTCCTGCGAGGCGACCGGGCCCATCGCCAGCGTCTGGGTCGTCGTGCGGGCGTCCTCCAGCACCGGGTTGCCCGCTGCGTCCTTCAGCGGTTGGCCCACCGCGTCGAGCTTCGGTGTCTGGTAGGCGGTGGCCTCGACCGTGGCGACGGTCTTGTAGGCGTCGAAGTTCTGGATCACGCCCTGGGCCGAGAAGAAAACCGCCAGCACGAACGACAGCGGCAGCAGCAGCCACAGCGTGATGCGGGTGAGGTCGACCCAGAAGTTGCCGACCACGCCGCGGCCGTCGGTGCTGCGCGCCGCGAAGCCGCGGGCCAGCGCGAAGGCCACCGCGATGCCGGTGGCGGCCGAGAAGAAGTTCTGCACCGTGAGGCCGAGCATCTGCGTCAGGTAGCTCATCGTCGACTCGCCGGCATAGCCTTGCCAGTTGGTGTTCGAGACGAAGCTGACCGCGGTGTTGAACGAAGAATCCGGCGACACCGCCACCATGCCCGCGGGATCCAGCGGCAGCACCGCCTGCAGCCGCTGCAGGCCGTAGAGCGCCAGCGCGCCGATGGCGTTGAAGGCCAGCAGCGCCAGCGCATAGGGGCGCCAGTGCATCGGTTGGCCGGGCGAGGTCCCCGCCAGCCGGAACAGCGGCATTTCGACGCGCTGCATCCAGCGCGGCAGCGCACCGTTGCACAGCAGTGCCAGGTAGCGGCCGAGCGGCCAGGCCAGCAGGCCCAGCACGGTCAGGAAGAGGGCCAGCAGGCCCCAGGCCGGGGTGTCCATCAGAACTCCTCGGCGCAGATGAGGGCGAAGACCAGGTAGGCGAACAGCGCGATCGCGATCAGCCCGGCAAAGCCGTAAAGCACTTCGAGGCCGATCATGAGCGCTCTCCCCGGGGCGCCTCGAGCCGGCCCAGCCCCCACACCATGGCCGCGGTCGCGGCCCACATCGCCGCCAGGGCGGCTATCCAGACGATGTCCATCGATCACTCTCCTGCATACGAAACAGGCAGTCAGTGTCGGGAGACGGGCGTAAAGACGGGGAACAGAGTGGGCGAGGGGGCGTAAAGAAAGCGTAAATGGAAGGCTGGAAGGCTGGAAGGCGCAGATACAGCGGCGCCGCCGCATCTGCCACGGTCGAATCGGCGCGATCTGCTTCTTTACCCGGGCGCGGCGATGGGCCACACTGACCCATGTCCAAGTTTCTTCGCTATCTGCGCGCCGTCCTGTGGGGTTTCATCGGCCTGGGCGGCCGGCGGGCCGACGCCGACGAGCGGGTCGACCAGGCCGGCGCGATACCGACCATCGCCATTGCGCTGGTGCTGGTGCTGCTGCTGGTGGCAGGCCTGATCGCGCTGGCCAGGTTCGCCGCCGGGACCTGATTTTTCAAGCCTCGGCCCCGGGCGGCGAAGGGCTCAGCGCTTGGCCAGCAGTGCGCCCATCGCGAACACCGAGTTCGGCGCATTCACCGGCGGCGACTTGACCCGGCCCGGGAGCACCGGCACGCTGTTCTTGCGGGCCGCCCGCACCCCTTTGCTGATCTGCTCGTCGACCAGGCTTTGCAGCGTGATCGACTCCAGGAACTCGACCGCGCGGCGGTTGACCGATTCCCACAGCTCGTCGGTGGTGCAGCGGTGCACGGCGCCCGGCGCGTCCGGGCGCTGGGCGCGGTTCTTGAGTTCGGTTTCGTCTTCGATCGACAGGATGATTTCGGCCACGTTGATGGCCGACGCCTGGCGCCCGAGCGAATAGCCGCCGCCCGGCCCGCGGGTCGATTCGACCAGCCCCTGGCGGCGCAGCTTGCCGAACAGCTGCTCGAGGTAGGACAGCGAAATCCGCTGGCGCTGGTGGATGGAGGACAGGTTGACCGGGCCAGTGCGGCCGTTGAGCGCCACGTCGATCATGGCGGTGACTGCGAAGCGGCCTTTGGTGGTGAGACGCATCGGTGATTCTTTCTGATTTGGGGCGCCATGGCGCCGCCGGGGGGTGCAGGCCGACGTGCGAAACGTCTTGCTGCGGAGTGCTGGCGTGCGAGGAAACGAGGCGCTTCCGCGCGCGCAGCGGGCCTGGGGCGTGAAGGGCCTAGGCGCGGGGTGGCCGCTTGGGGTGCTCGAGGAAGGCCGAGGCACCCAGGGCCGGCGGCGGTGGTGCCGCGGGCTCCGACATCGTCATCGGGACGAAGAGACCGGGGAGACCGATCAGGATCTCGCTGCAGTCGTGGCGCTGCTCGTCGTTGCCGGGGGATTCGTCACCCGGCTCGCTCGGCGCGCCGGCATCGAAGGCCTTCGAGAGCACTTGTTCGAACGCCTGGGCCGAGGCCGCGGCGTCGCAGCCGTGCTGGCGCGCTCCCGCGTACCCCTGGGCCGCGGCCGAGAAGCCGAGGCAGCAGAGCACGAATGCGAGGACAGCGGAGACGAGCCAACGGGGCATGGGAAGGGATTTTAGCAATCCGCAGTCGGGGGGCGGTGCCTTGCCTGGGCGCAGGGCACTTTCTCCTGGTCACCCCGGGTTTTCAGACGCATTGCCATGACTTTGAGACCATTCCCCTGTGCCGAACACGGGCGCGCCGGGAAAATCCATGCGCCCGCGCCGCAGATTCGTCATCAGGCGAACGGTGTGGCGCCTTTTCGATGGCCCGCGGCCTCGAACCCTATCCCTATGCGCGTACACCCTTCATTTCTTTTCGGTGCCCGCCACCACTTCAGCAACGGATCAATCCGTTTCGTCACGCGCCGAACGGCCGCCGTGATGGCGATCGCATGCACCGCGGCCGCGTCGGCCATCGCGCTCGCGACCGGCACCGCGATCGGCATGCACTGGGCGGAGCGCGAGGCGGCCAACCGCCACACCGCCACCGGTGCCGAACGCGCGTACGTGGTCGACGAGCTTGGCAGGCTGAACGCGTCGGTGGCCCAGATCGAGCCACGCATGGCGCGGCTGGCCGACCATGTGAGCGAGCTGCGCCGTCTGCAGGCACGCCTCCAGGCGTCGAAGGTCGCCGCCCGGCTCGCGCCCCTGGATGCGAACGCCGACCCCGGCTCCGCCGCGGGCGGCCCCGCGTTGCCGCCGCGGGCTTGCGCCGGCGCCAGGGCCGAGCGGGTGCCGGCGCAAATCGAAAGCACGCGCCGCGAGCTCGACTGCATGGTCCGGACACTGACGCGGCTCGAGCAGGAAGCCATCACGCAGGCGGTCGCCTGGGCCGCGCTGCCGGGGCGCTCGCCGGTCGATGGCGCCCGGCCCGGTTCGCCCTTCGGCAACCGCCTCGACCCATTCGACCATCGCCTGAGCTTTCATTCGGGCATCGACCTCGCCGCGCCGACGGGCACGCCGATCCTGGCCACCGCCGGCGGACGCGTGAGCTTCTCCGGCCAGAAGGCCGGCTACGGCAACATGATCGAGATCGCGCATGGCAACAACCTGGTGACCCGCTACGGCCATGCCTCGCGCCTGATCGCCCGCGAGGGCGACCTGGTGCTGCCGCGGCAGCATATCGCCGACGTCGGTTCGACCGGCCGCTCGACCGGGCCGCACCTGCACTTCGAGGTGCTCGAGGGCGGCGAGCAGATCGATCCCGCCAACTACCTGAGCCTGTTTGCAGCGAATTCCCATGACTGAATATCGGCGCGGCGGCGCCCGTACCGACCGACTCGCGACAGGCGGCTATGCACCACGCCCGGTGCGCTCCCTTTCGGCCCGTGCGGCCATAGGGGCCCTTGCCTGCGCGTCCTGCCTGGCGGTCGGCGCAGCGGCCGCGACCTGGCAGGCACGGCAGGGTGCCGCGGCGCCCCCGCCCTGCGTGGCGCCGCCGCCCTCCGAAGACCTCGTGCAGGCCGAGCTGGCACGCACCCGCCTCGCGCTGGCACAGGAAGAATCCGCGCGCCTCGCCCTGCAAAAGACCGCCGACGAGGCCGCCGCCGAAGTCACCCGCCTGCGCACCGAACTGAGCTTCCTGCGCGGGCAGGGCGCGAAGCGGCGCTGAGCCGTCCCTCCATCCCATCTCCCAGTGAAGAATCGTCCATGTTCGGCAAGAAGAAATCGACAGGCATCCGCCAAGCGAAATTCGCGACCCTGATCGCGCACGATGTCCAACTCTCCGGCAACCTCGAGTTCAGCGAGGGCCTGCGCCTCGACGGCCACGTGCAGGGCAACATCAGCGGCAAGGCCGGCAGCGAGACGCTGCTGGTGCTGAGCGATCGCGGCTCGGTCACGGGCAACGTCCACGGGCACGACATCGTGATCAACGGAAAGATCATTGGCGACGTGGTGGCGGACCACTTCGTCGAACTGCAGGCGAACGCGCATGTCACGGGCAACATCGACTACCTGCAGCTGCGCATGGACGCCGGCGCTACCGTCGATGGCAAGCTGACCCGGCGCGACTCACCCACGGCCGCGCCGGCGCTCCCGCCGCCCGGAACGACGGCCGAGCAGGGCCGTTGACTTCACTTCCCACAGATATTAAAGTGATATCACTTTTCTGGAGGAGACCGAATGACCGAAGCCCCCGTCCATGCGCGCGTCGTCCGCAGCGAACGCCGCTACCAGTCCATCAGCGGCTATGCCATGGCACTGGCCGCGCTGCTGCTGTTCGCATTCGGTGCGCTGGTGTTCGTCCGCCACCTGGCCCATCCGGCGGTGGGCGTGGTGCTGGTGCTGGCCGGCGCGGCGCTGGTGCCGGGCTTCTACATGCTCAAGCCGAACGAAGGCATCATCTTCACGCTGTTTGGCGAATACAAGGGCACCGACCGCTCCGAGGGCCTGCGCTGGACCAACCCGCTGCTGAGCGGCCAGAAGATCTCGCTGCGCGCACGCAACCTCAACACGCCGCCGCTGAAGGTCAATGACAAGCGCGGCAACCCGGTGGAGATCGGCGCCGCGGTGGTCTGGCGCGTGCACGACACGGCCCAGGCGGTGTTCGAGATCGACGACTACACGAAGTTCGTGAGCATCCAGGCCGAGGCCGCGATCCGCCACCTGGCCACGCTCTATGCCTACGACAGCGGCGAGGACCTCGAAGGCGACGAGACCACGCTGCGGGCCGGACTCGACGTGGTGGCGGATGCCCTGAAGGCAGAACTCAACCAGCGCTTCGCCAGCGCCGGGGTCGAGGTGCTCGACGCCAAGCTCACGCACCTGGCCTACGCGCCCGAGATCGCCCAGGTGATGCTGCGGCGCCAGCAGGCGACGGCCATCGTCAGCGCCCGGCACCAGATCGTGGCGGGCGCGGTGGGCATGGTCGAGGCGGCACTCAAGGGCCTGTCCGAACGCAACCTCGTGACCCTGGACGACGAGCGCAAGGCGGCGATGGTGTCGAACCTGCTGGTCGTGCTGTGCTCGGACAACGACGCCCAACCCGTGATCAACACCGGCACGCTCTATACCTGAGCCGCAGCGGCGCGTTCGTCCGATGGCCAGCCCAGGCAAGAAGTCCTTTCCGTTGCGCATCGATCCGGTGCTGTGGGCCGAGATCGAGCGGCTCGCCGCGCAAGAGTTGCGCAGCGCGAATGCGCAGGTCGAGTTCATGCTGCGCGAGGGACTGGAGCGAAGGGGGCGGCTGCCGGCCCGCGTCACGGCTCCCCGAAAGAAGGAGACTCCATGAAGCGCCTCGCACGCCTGATCATTCCGATGCTGGCCCTGCTCGCGCCGGCCCTGGGCGCCGCCCAGTTGCGCGACTCCTCGCCCGCCGAGCAGGCGCTCGACGCCGAAGCCTTCCAGGGCATGGACCAGGCCATCTCGGTGCGCCTTCCGGACGTGCAGGCGGCGGTCGTGCTGCTGAAGGGGCGCGTCGTCTATGCCTATCATCGCGACGGCCGCGCAGACACCCTGCACGACGTGCAGTCGGTGGCCAAGAGCGCCTTGTCGGCACTGGTCGGGATCGCGCTGGCGCAGGGCCGTCTCGCGAGCCTGGACCAGCCGGTGCTGGCGCTGATGCCCGAGTGGGCGCCGCTGAACGCCGACCCGCGCGCCGCCGCGATCACGCTGCGGCACCTGCTGACCATGACGGCGGGCTTCGCCATCGACGACCCGACGGGCACGGCGGCACCCGGCCGGCCGCAGGACGCCTGGGCCCGCCCGCTCGGCAGCGCCCCCGGTCAGCGCTTCGCCTACGACAACGCCCTGGTCCCGGTGCTGGCGGCGCTGCTCGAAAAAGCGACCGGCATGCCGCTGGCCGACTATGCCAGGCGCGAACTCGTCACGCCGCTCGCGATGCAGGAGCCTTCGTACCGGCGYGGCCTGCACCTGCGCACCGAAGACATGGCCAGGCTCGGCCAGCTGTTCCTGCAGAAGGGCGCCTGGGATGGCAGGGCGCTGGTGCCCGAGTCCTACGTCATGGCCGCCACCCAGCCGCAGAACGCGGGCGGGCCGCCGGTGTCGATGCCCTATGGCTACCTGTGGTGGGTGCTGCCGACCGAGGCGCCGCGGCGCACTTTCATGGCCAGCGGCTACGGCGGCCAGACGATCTGGGTCCATCCGCCGCTGGATCTGGTGATTGCGACCAGCGCAACGGCTTCGGTCGAGAGCCAGCGCCGGGGCCAGGCGGTGCAGCTGCTGCGCACCCGCCTGTTCGCCGCCGCGCAGAAGCGCTACGCGACGCCTTAGCCGCCGACGCCACCGGGCAGCCCCGCCGGCGCCCGCTTCGCCAGGCCGCGCAGCTGCAGCACGCAGCCGATCACCAGCAGCACGAAGCACACGCCCACCGCCTTCTGCAGGCCCGGGTCGTCCGGCCCGCTGAACCAGGGTGCGCCCTGCGGCAGACGGGTAAAGGTTTCGGTGAGCCCGGGAATCATGTGGAAGAACAGCGTGGTCGAGTAGGCGATGATCTCGATCGCGCGCGAAGCGCGGCCGAACTTGCCGCCGCCGGCCAGCGCCGCCAGCGCCAGCACGAGCAGCGTCAGGATGCCCAGCGCATGCGGGGCGCCGAAGCCGCCGTGCCTGAAGATGCCGAAGCCCGTGAGGCAGGTCAGCACCGTGGCCCAGACGTAGGTGCGCCCGAGCGGATGCCGGGCGGCGATCTCGCCGAAGCGCAGCAGGGACGCGAGGCCGGCCGCCAGCGCCACCAGGCTGATGGCGGTGTGGACGAGGCCGAGCGGGGTCAAGCCGAACATGGGGACTCCTTCGTTCGATGGGGTGGCGACCGGGCCGCCCGCATCATCCCGGTTTCGAGGTCTTTTGTCTCGCCCCGCGCGCGGGCAGGCCCGCGCTCAGCGATCGCAGACGAACAGCACGCCGCTTTCGGCCGGCGCCTTGCCGACCACCCGCAGGCTCGTGCGGTCCTTCTGGCAGTACGCGGCCGCCTCGGCGGTGGTGGTGGCCCGCAGGACGCCGTCCTTCATGCGGACGACTTCGTTGGACGGCGCGCCGCAGCCCGCGAGCGCGATGGCGAAGGACAGGAGTGAAAGCCGGTTCATGAGGCCGACTTTAGCGCGACCGGACGCGCAACCGCGCCATGCACGCATCGGGCGCTGCCTCGACGAAGCGGGCGGATGCTGGCACCATGGGCGCGCATCGCCACTTCGCAGGAGCATCGAAGTCCATGACGGCCGATACGCTGATCGACAAGCCGACGATTCTGGTCGTCGACGACACACCCGACAACCTGGCGCTGATGTCCGAGCTGCTGCGCGACGAGTTCCGCGTCAAGGTCGCGAACAGCGGCGAGAAGGCCCTGCGTGTTCTGGAGGCAGCGCCGCTGCCCGACCTGGTGCTGCTCGACATCATGATGCCCGGCATGAGCGGCTACGACGTCTGCATCGCGATCAAGGCCTCGGCGCGCACCGAGCGGGTCCCGGTGATCTTCCTCAGCGCGCTCGACGGCGCCGACGACGAGCGGATGGGCCTCGAGCTCGGCGCGGTCGACTACATCACCAAGCCGATCAAGCCGGCCATCTGCCTGCAGCGGGTGCGCAACCAGCTGCAGCTCAAGGCCGCGGCGGACTTCCTGCACGATCGCAATGCCTACCTCGAGCAGGAGGTCGCCCGCCGCACGCGCGAACTGGCCGCCGTGCAGGACGTGACGATCACGATGATGGCCTCGCTCGCCGAGGCGCGCGACAACGAGACCGGCAACCACATCCGCCGCACCCAGCAGTACGTGAAGGCGCTGGCCGAGCAGCTGGCGGGGCATCCGCGCTTCGCGCACTACCTGTCGCCGCGCCAGATCGAGACGCTCTACAAGTCGGCGCCGCTGCACGACATCGGGAAGATCGGCATCCCCGACCGCATCCTGCTCCACCCCGGCCGGCTCACGCCGGAGGACTTCGAGGTCATGAAGACCCACACCACGATCGGCCGCGACGCGATCGCCGGCGCCGAGGCCCGGCTCGGCACGACGGTCGAGTTCCTGGTCTGCGCGAAGGAGATCGCCTATGGCCACCAGGAGAAATGGGACGGCAGCGGCTACCCGCAGGGCCTGCGGGGGGACGAGATCCCGATCTCGGCCCGGCTGATGGCGGTCGCGGACGTGTACGACGCGCTGATCAGCCGGCGCGTCTACAAGGAAGGCATGCCGCACGAGCAGGCGGTCGGGATCATGCGCGACGGCCGCGGCACGCATTTCGACCCCGATGTCGTCGATGCCTTCCTCGCCATCGCCGAGCAGTTCCGGACGATCGCCGAGCGCTTGCGCGACAGCGAGGCGGATCTCGCGGCCAAGGCGGCGCAGCTCGAGTCGATCGCCGAGACGATCCGGATCTGACCGGCATGCGGGAGGCGGCCGACGGATCGCGCGACAGCCGATGGATGGGGGCGCTGCGGGAACGGCTCGAGCGCCGGTCGCTCGGCTTCCTGCTGGTGGTCTCGCTGCTGCCGCTGGCGGTGGCGGTGTTCGTCGTCGGCGCCTACGGGCTGTACGCGACCCGTTCGACGGCCGAGCGCCTCGACCACGTCTACCACGTCGACATGCAGGCCTCGATGGACGCCAAGGAGGGCCAGGTCCAGCTGGTACGCCTGGGACGGGCGCTGCGCCAGCTTGCGCTGGCGGCCGACCGCACGGGCCAGCAGAAGGCGCTCGGCCTGATGACCGAAGCGCAGACCGAGCTCGACAAGACCGTGGCCGACCTGCGGCGGCGAACACCGGGCCGCGACGGTCTCGAACGGCTGCAGGCGTTCGACCGGCACTACCTTCTGTACCGCCACCAGCTCGACGACCTGCTGGTGCTGGTGCGCGAGGGGCGGTTCGTCGAGCTCGCCGAGGCCGTGCAGCGCGACGAACTGCTCGCCACCGCGGATGCGGCCGCGGCCGAGCTCGAGGGCGTCGCCACGCTGAAGCAGGCCGACGCGGCGCAGCTGGCCACGCAGGCCAGCGAGCATGCCCGGCGCAGCACGCAGACCATCGTGCTGCTGGTCTTGTCGACCACGCTGCTCGGCATCGTGGCCGCGTGGCTGACCATCCGCTCGATCCGCCGTCCCGCGGCCCGGCTGCGCCACCATGTCGAGTCGCTGACGGCCGGCCGCTTCGATGCGGTGGTCCCCTACACCGGCTACGACAACGACGTCGGCGACCTGGCGCGCACGATCGACACGCTGCAGGCCGGCGCCCGCGAGATCGCCTGGCAGAGCCGCGTGAAGACCGAGGTCGCCGAGCTGTCGACGGCGCTGCAGACCGCGGGCGATCCGGCCGAGCTGGGCCGGCGATTCCTGTCGCGGGTCGCACCGGCGATGGGCGCCGGGCGGGCGAGCTTCTACCTGGCCGACGACGAGGCGGCCCGCCTGCAGCTGCTGGTCGGCTATGCGCTCGACCCGGACGCGCCCGCGCCGGCCACCATCCCCTTCGGCGCCGGCCTGGTCGGGCAATGTGCGCTCGAGCGCCGCATGCTGCGCATCGCCGACGCGCCGGCCGGCTACGCCCGCCTGGGCTCCAGCCTGGGGAGCGCCGACGCGCGCGCGCTGCTGCTGGTGCCGCTGCAGCGCGGCGATCGGCTGCTCGGCGTGCTCGAGTTCGCCGGCTTCGGCGCCTTCGACGGGCAAGCCCTCGCGCTGCTCGACGCGGCGCTGCCGACGCTCGCGATGAGCCTGGAGATCGCGCAGCGAAGCGCCAGTACCCGGCACCTGCTCGACGCGACCCGCGAGCAGGCGCTGCGCCTCGAGGCCCAGGCGGCCGAACTCGACGCCCAGCGCCGCCGCCTCGAGGCCACCGAAGCCTGGTACCGCGGCATCATCGAGTCGGCCCCCGACGGCATGCTGGTGATCGATGCCGACGGCCGGATCGCGATCGCCAACGCGCAGCTGGCGCGGATGTTCGGCTACCCGGACGGATCCCTGGTCGGCCAGCCGGTGGAAGTACTGGTTCCCGCGTCCTCGCGCCCAGTCCATGCCGGCCTGCGTGCCGGCTACCTGCGCGACGGACGGCCGCGCCAGATGGGCGGTGGCGAGGTCGACCTGCGCGGCCGGCGTGCCGATGGCAGCGAGTTCGCCGTCGAGATCAGCCTCGCGCAGCTGCCGGCCTCACCCGAGCGCACGGGCTTCGTCTGCGCATCGGTGCGTGACATCACCGAGCGCCGCCGCACCGAGGCGGTGCTGGCCGAGCAGCGCGTGGAGCTCCAGAACATCCTCGAGCGCAGCCCGATAGCGATCGCCTTTGCCACGGGTGGCCAGTTCCACTATGCCAACCCGAAGTTCCAGCAGGCCTTCGGCCTCGACAAGGGCGCCGACGGCGGCGACATCTACGCCGAGCGGGCCCAACGCGACGCCCTGCTCGAACGCATCGCCGCCGAAGGCTTCGTGCACGACATCGAGCTGCGCCTGCTGGCCGCGGGCGGTGCGCTGCGCGACTATCTCGCCACCTTCGTGCGCATGACCCACGAGGGCCGGGATGGCACGATGGGCTGGCTGATCGACATCACCGAGCGCAAGGCCGCCGAGACCGCGATGCGCGAGGCCAAGGAGATCGCCGAGGAAGCCACCCGGGCCAAGAGCGACTTCCTCGCCAACATGAGCCACGAGATCCGCACGCCGATGAACGCCATCATCGGCATGTCGCACCTGGCGCTGCAGACCGCGATGGAGCCGCGCCAGCGCAACTACGTCGAGAAGGTGCACCGCGCGGCGGAGAACCTGCTGGGCATCATCAACGACATCCTCGACTTCTCGAAGATCGAGGCCGGCAAGCTCAGCCTCGAGCGCACCGACTTCCGGCTCGAGGACGTGATGGACCAGCTGGCGAGCGTGGTCGGCATGAAGGCCGAGGACAAGGCGCTGGAGCTGTTGTTCACGATCGATCCCGAGGTGCCGACCGCACTGGTCGGCGACCCGCTGCGGCTCGGCCAGGTGCTCGTGAACCTGGCCAGCAATGCGGTCAAGTTCACCGAGCGCGGCGAGGTCGTCGTCGCGGTGCGCCTGGCCGCGCGCGAGGCCGACGGGGTCGAGCTGCACTTTGCGGTACGCGACACCGGCATCGGCATCGACGCCGCGCAGTGCGGCCAGCTGTTCCGGTCGTTCAGCCAGGCCGACAGCTCGATCACGCGCCGCTATGGCGGCACCGGCCTGGGGCTGGCGATCTGCAAGGATCTGGTCGCGCTGATGGACGGCCGCATCTGGGTCGACAGCACGCCGGGCGTCGGCTCCACCTTTCAGTTCCATGCCCGCTTCGGTGTCCAGGCCCGCCCGGCGCCGCGCCAGCCGGTGCGGCGCGAGCTGCTGCTCGGCGTGCGCGCCCTGGTGGTGGACGACAACGCCGCGGCGCGCGAGATCCTGGCCGGCATGGCGCAGCAGCATGGCCTGGAGGCCGACGTCGCCCGCGACGGCGAGCAGGCGCTCGAGATGGCGCGCTCGGGCCAGCTGCGCGGCCTGCCTTACGACGTCGTGCTGATGGACTGGAAGATGCCGGTGATGGACGGCGTCGAGACCGCCGCCCGCCTGCACGACCGGCTGCAGCGCGACATGCCGTCGATCATCATGGTGACCGCCTTCGGCCGCGAGGACGCCCTCGCCGCCGCCGAGCAGCGCCATGTCCGGCTCCAGTCGGTGCTGACCAAGCCGGTGACGGCCGCCGGCCTGCTGCGTGCGATCGCCGAGGCGCTGGGCCGCAGCGTCGCGCTCGACGAGGCGGTGGCCGAACCGGGCCACGACCACGAAAGCGCCCTTGCCGCGCTGCGTGGCGCCCGGGTGCTGCTGGTCGAGGACAACGACCTGAACCAGGAACTGGCCGGCGAGCTGCTGCAGCGGGCCGGGATCGCGTTCGCGGTGGCGGGCAACGGCCGCGAGGCGCTCGACCTGCTGGCTCGCGACGACCGCTTCGACGGCGTGCTGATGGACTGCCAGATGCCGGTGATGGACGGCTACGCGGCGACCCGGGCGATCCGCGCCGACCCGCGCTGGGCGCGGCTGCCCGTGATCGCGATGACCGCCAACGTGATGGAAGGCGCGAGCACGCGCGAACGCGCCGCCGGCATGGACGACCGCATCGCCAAGCCGCTGGATCTGCGGTCGATGTTCGTCACGATGGCGCGCTGGATCCGGCCGCGTAGCGGCGCGCCGGCGGCGCCGCCCACAGAGGCTGCGCCCATTCCGCCGTCCAGCCTGCCGGCGCTGGCCGGCATCGACGTCGACCGAGGCCTCGCCACCAGCGGCGGGGATCCGGGCCTGTACCGGCGGCTGCTGCGGCGCTTCGCCGCCGGCCAGGCGGACTTCGGCGACCGTTTCCGCGCCGCGCTCCAGTCCGCGGACCCGGAGGCCGCCACCCGCGCCGCCCACACCTTGAAGGCAACCGCCGGCAACATTGGCGCGCGGGACGTGCAGGCGGCCGCCGGCGCGCTCGAGCAGGCCAGCCTGGAAGGCCGGGACCCCGCAGTCCTGGCCCCGTGGCTGCACACGGTCGAGCAGGCGCTGGCGGGCGTGCTCGCGGGCCTGGCGGCCGCTGGCGAAGACAGCACCGGTGGGGCGGTGCCGGAGGCAGCGACCGCGACACCTGAACTGGCCGGCCTGGTGCGGCGGCTGCGCACGCTGCTGGAGGCCGACGACAGCGCGGCCGCCGAGTTGGCCGACCCGCTCGCCGCGCGCGCCCGCGGCACGCCGTGGGGGCCGGCCCTGCAGCGCGCCGCGCGCGCCGCCGCCGCCTTCGACTTCGACGCGGCGCTGGCGGCCCTGACCGAGATCGACGAGCGCCCGGCGCCGGGGTCCAATCAGACGGAGCGTGCAAGATGAGATTCAACGGCAAGACAGCGGTTGTCACGGGCGCGGCCTCGGGCATCGGCAGGGCGAGCGCGCTTCGCCTGGCCGCGGAAGGGGCGCAGGTCATCGCCGCCGACATCGATGCCGCCGGCGGCGAGGCGCTTACGGCACAGTCCGAAGGACGCATCGTCTTCAAGCGGACCGACGTGAACGCGATCTGCCCCGGCTGAAGGAACAGGTCAACGGCATGCTCGCCGGCATCGCCGACCGGGCCCAGCCGGTGGCACGGGGCGGGACGCCCGAGGACATCGCCGGCGCCGTGGCCTTTCTGGCCAGCGAGGATGCCGCGTTCGTCACGGGAACCCACCTGGTGGTGGATGGCGGCATCCTGGTCGGGCCCCGCCACAGCTGGGACCCTGCGACCCCGGGCATGTCCGACGCCATCCGCCAGTTGATCGCGGCGTCTGCGGGCGGCGGCAAGGCCTAGAGGGTCTCCGACGGATCGAAATCCAGCTCGACCTTGGCCCCGTTCGGGTCGTGGCAGAACAGCTGCCACGTGCCCGCGCCGGCCTGCTGGCGCAGCTCGTAGGCAACGCCGCTCTGGTCGAAGCGCGCCTTGACCGCGCGCAGGTCCTGCGCCGTGAACGCCATGTGGTCGATGACGCCGGTGCGCTGGGCCGGCACCGGCCTGCCGAAGTACAGGTGCAGCACCGCCTGCGGCCCGTCGCCATAGAGCCAGGCGCCCGGAAAGCCCAGGTCCGGCCGGTGGCCGACGCGCAGCCCGAGCAGGCCGGTGTAGAAGGCCAGCGTCTGTTGCTCGTCCTCCGCGGTCACGGTGAAGTGGTTCATGCCGACGATCATCGCGTTGACTCCTTCGTTCGAGTGTTCAGGGCAGCAGCACCAGCGCGCCGATGCTGGCACGAGCTTCGAGCCGGGCGTGCGCCTCGGCCGCCGCGTCGAGCGGGAAGCGTTCGATCGGCGGCAGGCGGATCGCGCCGTCGGCGAGCGCCTGCCAGACCCGCTGCGCGCGCTCGGCGAGTTGGGCCTGAGTGGCCACGTAGTCGAACACCACCGGGCGCGAGAAGCTCAGCGACTTGGCCACCAGCGCATCCGGCGCCAGCGGCGCCAGCGGCCCGCTGGCCTGGCCGAGGCTGATCCAGTGCCCGCGGCGCGCCAGGGCCGCCAGGTTTTCGTCGCGGGCGGCGTCGCCCAGGCCGTCGATCACCACGTCGGCGCCGCCGCAGACACGCTGCACCGCTTCCGCGAAGCGGTAGTCGCGGGTCACGATCACATGCTCGCAGCCATGCTCGCGCGCCACCCGGGCCTTGTCCTCGCTCGACACCGTGCCGATCACCACGGCACCGAGACGGCGCGCCCAGGCGCAGACCAGCAGGCCGACCCCACCGGCCGCCGCGTGCACCAGCAGCCGGGTGCCGCGCTGCACATGGCCGAGGTCGTGCAGCAGGTAGTCGGCCGTGATGCCCTTCAGGAGCAGGGCAGCCGCCGTCTCGTCCTCGATCTCTGGCGGCAGCCGCACCACCCAGTCGGCCGGCACGCTGCGCACGCCGCAGTAGGCGCCCGGCACCGGACCGAGGTAGGCGACGCGGTCCCCGGGCAGGAAGCCGGAGACCTGCGGGCCGACATCGAGCACGCCGCCCGCGGCCTCCATGCCCGGCACGCCCGGCGCGCCCTCGGACACCGGGAACATCGTAGGCACCCAGCCGCGCCGCAGGTAGACATCGATGAAATTGACGCCGACCGCACGCTGGCGGATGCGCACTTCGCCGGCGCCGGGCGCAGCGGCCTCGGCGTTCTGCGGCCACAGCACATCAGGGCCGCCATGGCGCGCGACCCCGATGCGGCGAGTCGGCACCGGCAGCGCCGTCGGCATCGGGCCGGCGCCGCGCGAGCGTTGGTCCGCGCCGCCCCGCAGGTAGCGGCGCAGGTCCTCGAAGCCGGTCTCGTAGACGCCCTGCGCCACGGTGTCGCGCAGTTCGTGCTCCATGCCCGGCGGCGTCGCGAAGCTCGACGTCCAGTGCCAGAAGGTCCGGTTGCCATCGGTCACCGGCTTCAGCGTCACGGTCGCGACATAGCGCTGCAGCGGCAGGCTGGCCTCGACGATGCAGTAGGTGCTCTGGTGCTCGCGGTCGGACAAGGTCAGCAACTGCTCGCGGATGTGGTGGCCGTCCTTCAAGGTGAAATTGCGCACGCAGCCGACCTGGTCGCTGCGCTCGCCGCCCTCGATGTGGCTGGATTCGATCGCGCTGTGCCACTGGTCATGGCTGTTGAAGTCGCGCAGCACGGCCCAGACGCGCTCGATGGGCGCATCGATGATCGCGGAGCGGACGACCTTCTGCAGCATGGCGCGTGTCAGCGCAGCGAGCGCCGCTTCAGGGCGTCGAAGCCGGCCTGGAACACGCCTTCGCCGATCGAACGAACCAGCTCGCCTTCGCGGCCGGGGTCGCAGTCGAACTCGGCGCTCCACTCGGCAAAGCAGCGCCCGCCATCGGTCACCGGCGTGAGCTTGAGCGTGGCGGTGTAGTTGGCGACGCCCATCGGGCTTTCGAGGATCTCGTAGGTGCAGCTGTAGTCGTAGTCGGAGAGCGCCAGCAGCCGCTCGCGGATCATGCCGCCGTCCTTCAGGTGGAAGTGCCGGATGCAGCCGACGCGGTCGGCCGGCTGGCCGTTCTCGATCCGGCTGTCGGCGATGGCCGGATGCCATTGCGGCATGCCGTTGAAGTCGCGCACCCGCGTCCAGACGCTGTCGGCGCTGGCATCGATCACGCTGGACACGTAGACGTTGACCATGCGCTATTCCTTCGGCGCGGCCGAGGGCAGGGCGGCGTGGGCGCCGCTGGCATCGCCGACCAAGCGCTGGATGTCGCCGCCCTCGATGCCGATCTCGCGCAGCAGCTGGTCGACCAGCGGCGCCTGGGCCCGGAAGCGCAGCGCCGAGTTGACCAGGCCGTCGGCGAAGCCGCCGCCTTCGCCATTGCGCACCCCATCGCCGCCCGAGCCGCCGAGCCCGTCGACATGCAGGATCTTGATGCCCTCGATGCGCTCCAGCGGCCGCACCGATTCGCGGATGATCGCCTCGGCCTTCTCGACCAGCTTCATGCGCAGCGCCGACATCCGCGCCTCGGGCGACAGCATGTTGTGCGACTCGTTCATCATGCGCGCCGCCTCGGCCTCGATCTCGGCGCGCACCCGCATCGCCATCGAACGGATCTTGTCGGCGTCTGCATCGGCCTCGGCCTGGGCCCGCACCGCGGCGCCGCGGGCGGCGCTGGCATCGCTCTCGGCCTGCGCCGCCGAGGTCAGGCGCAGGGCGTCGCGTTCGGCCACCTGCTGGGCGCCGATCAGGTCGATCGCCTTCTTGCGCTCGGCCATCTCGACCTCGCGCGCGGTGAACACCTTTTCTTCGGCCGACACCGCCAGCGCCCGGGCGATCTCGGCCTCGGCCTGGGCCTCGCTCTGGGCCTTGCTCTCGCGCGCGACCGAGATCGCGCGCTGCTGCTCGGCCAGTTCGAGCGACATGCGCCGTTCGATCTCGGCGCCCTGGATCGCGCGCTCCTTGCCGATACGGTCTTCCTCCAGCGTCTGCTCGGAGCGGATGCGGGCCTGGTCGATGCTCTGCTTGGCCGCGATCTGCGCCGCTTCGGCATCCTGCTCGCGCTGGGCCCGCTCGGCCGACACCTCGGCGCGCTGGCGGGCGCGCGCGATCTCCAGCTCGCGCTGCTGCGCCAGGCGCGCATGCTCGCCCTCGCGGTCGATGTCGAGCGACAGCTTCTCGGCCTCGAGGTTCTTGTTGCGGATCGCGATCAGCGTGTCTTGTTCGACATCGTTGCGCTGCTTCTTGCGGTGCTCGATCTGCTCGGTGAGGCGGGTCAGGCCCTCGGCGTCGAAGGCATTGCTCGGGTTGAAGAACTCCATGCCGGTCTGGTCGAGCTGGGTCAGCGAGGCGGCCTCGAGCTCGAGGCCGTTCTTGGTCAGGTCTTCGGCGACCGCGTCGCGCACGCGCTTGACGTAGGCGCCGCGCCGCTCGTGCAGTTCCTCCATCGTCATCTCGGCCGCCGCGGTGCGCAGGGCGTCGACGAACTTGCCTTCGACCAGTTCGCGCAGCTGGTCGGGCTCCAGCGTCCGCAGGCCGAGCGTCTGCGCCGCCGCCGCCACCGCCTCCTCGCTGGTCGCCACGCGGACGTAGAACTCGGCCATGACGTCGACGCGCATGCGGTCCTTGGTGATCAGCGCCTTGTCGCGGCCTCGGCTGACCTCCAGCCGCAGCGTGTTCATGTTGACCGGGATCACGTCGTGCACGATCGGCAGCACGAAGGCGCCGCCGCCCAGCACCACCTTCTGGCCGCCAAGGCCGGTGCGCACGAAGGACCGCTCCTTGGAGCTGCGCAGGTAGAGCCAGTGCAGCAGCCAGACCGCGATCGCCACGACGATCGCGACGACGATCAGCGCGAGGATGAAACTTCCGAATTGAGCGCCTGACATGGATCTGATCTCCTGTTATCTCGTAATTCCAACGAACCGTCGCGTGGTCTCGGTGAGGGCCACCTCGGTCGGCAGCCGCTCCATCGAGCTCGCGCCATAGAAGCCGTGGCAGGCCGGGCAGCGCGCGAGCACGTACTGCGCGTCCTCGGGGGTGGCGATAGGCCCGCCGTGGCACAACACGATCACTTCGGGGTTGACCGCCTGCGCCGCCGCCGCCCAGGCATTGATCCGCGGCACGCAGTCGGCCAGCGTGAGCGCGGTGCCGGCGCCGATCGCGCCACCGGTCGTGAGGCCGAGGTGGCACACCACGATGTCGGCACCGGCCGCCGCCATGGCCCGCGCATCGGCCTCGCAGAACACGTAGGGGGTGGTCAGCAGGTCGAGCGCCCGGGCGCGGGCGATCAGCTCGACCTCGAGCCCGTAGCCCATGCCGGTCTCTTCGAGGTTGGCCCGGAAGACGCCGTCGATCAGCCCGACGGTCGGGAAGTTCTGCACCCCCGAAAAGCCCAGCGACACCAGCCGGGCCAGGAACTCGTCGGGAATCATGAACGGGTCGGTGCCGTTCACACCGGCCAGCACCGGCGTGTGCCGGACCACCGGCAGCACCTCGCGCGCCATCTCGCAGACGATCTCGTTGGCGTTGCCGTAGGCCAGCAGCCCCGCCAGCGAGCCGCGCCCGGCCATGCGGTAGCGGCCCGAGTTGTAGATCACGATCAGGTCGATGCCGCCGGCTTCCTCGCACTTGGCCGACAGGCCGGTGCCGGCGCCGCCGCCGATGATCGGCCGGCCGGCCTCGATCTTGGCGCGCAGGCCGGCCAGCAGGGTCGAGCGGGAGATGCGGGGCATGGGCGGTTCCTCCTCGTGAGTTCAGGCGCGCCGGGCGTCGGCCGGCGTGCGCGACACCGCGTGCCAGGCCGCCACCAGGGCCTCGGCGAAGGCCTCGTCGTTGATGTGCAGCGGCAGGCGCTGCAGCTGGCGGTCGGGGCCGCTGCGGAACGCCCGCTCGATGCTCGCGAACAGCTGTTGGTCGGCCTCGGGGTCGTGGAACGGCTGGCCGGGCCGGTCGATCGCCGAGACGCCGCCCTCGGGGATCAGGAAGCGCACCGGCCCGCGCATCGCATTGAGCTTGGCGGCGATGAACTCGCCGATCGCGCGGCATTCTTCGGCCGAGGTCCGCATCAGGGTCACGGTCGGGTTGTGGCGGTAGAGCCGGCGGCCCTTGAAGCGCTCCGGCACCGTGTCCCAGGCGCCGAAGTTGACCATGTCGAGCGCGCCGCAGGAGCCGACGTAGGGCAGTGCATGGCGCGCGAAGACGTCGAGCCGGGTGGGGCCGGCCGACAGCACGCCGCCGACGATCTCGTCGGCGATCTCGGTGGTCGAGACATCGATCACGCCGGCGATCAGGCCCGACTCGGCCAGCTTCTCCATCGACTGCCCGCCGACCCCGGTGGCGTGAAACACCAGGCAGTCGTAGGCTTCTTCGAGGCGATGGGTCACGGCCTGCACGCAGGGCGTGGTGACGCCGAACATCGTCAGCCCGATCGCCGCCTTGGTCACGGTCGACTCGACCGGCGGATGCGCGATCATGCCGGCCAGCGCATGGGCCGCATTGGCCAGCACCCGCTCGCTGATGCGGTGGATGCCCTGCACGTCGGTGACCGAATACATCATGCAGATGTCGCTGGGGCCGACATAGGGACGGGTGTCGCCGCTGGCCATGGTCGAGACCATCATCTTCGGCACGCCGATCGGCAGTGCGCGCATGCCCTGGGTCGCCATCGAGGTGCCGCCGGAACCGCCGGCCGAGATGATGCCCCCCAGGTCGCGGCGGGTGGCGAGGAAGGCTTCGAAGGCCAGCGCCATCGCCGCGGTGGCGCTGCCCCGGTCGTTGCTGAACACCGCCGATTCGCCCTGCGGATGATGTCGCGCCACCTCGCGCGGATGCACGCTGGCGGGCGAGGGCTTGCCGGAGGTCGACAGGTCGACCGTGACCACGCGCAGGCCCAGCTTCTCGATGCACTGGCGCAGGAAGGACAGCTCGCGGCCCTTGGTGTCGAAGGTGCCCGCGACATAGGCCGAGCGTTCGCTGCTGGCCGCGACCGGGAACTCGAACACGCGCGGCGACGTGGCCGCCGGCTGCGGCGGGGCGGGTTCCGGCGCGGGCGCCACCAGGCGCACGATGTCGGCCACCGGCGCGGCGGTGCCGCCGGCGTTCCAGCGCGTGAAGCCGCGCACCGTGCTGGGCGCCAGGTCGTCGAGCGACGGGGCGCCGTCACCGTGGGCGCGGCGGACGGTGAAGACCTGGGTCGGCGGGGGACTGTCGTCAGCCGGGGCGGCCAGCGGGTCTTCGAAGTCGTCGCCCTCGCCGCCGGAGCGCACGCCGAGCAGCCGCTCCTGCAGTTCGCGGTCGGCCGCCAGCTCGGCCGCCGGCATCTCCCTGGTGATGCGGCCGTTGACCATCAGGCCGATGCGATCGGCCACCGAGATGGCGACGCCGAGGTTCTGCTCGATCAGCAGCACCGCGATGCGGCCCTCGGCCGCCAGCTCGCGCAGCGCCTGCGCCACCTGCTCGACGATCACCGGCGCCAGGCCTTCGGTGGGCTCGTCCATCACCAGCAGCTTCGGGTTCAGCAGCAGCGCACGCCCGATCGCCAGCATCTGCTGCTCGCCGCCCGACAGCTGGGCGCCGCCATGGCCGCGCCGTTCGGCCAGCCGCGGGAACATGGCATAGACGCGGTCGACCTCGCGCCGGCGGCCGGCCACCAGGCGCAAGGTCTCGTCGACCGACAGCGACGGCCACACCCGGCGCCCCTGCGGCACGTAGGCGATGCCGCGCTTCGTGATCTCGTTGGGCGCCAGGCCGAGGATCTGCTCGCCGGCCAGGCGGATGCTGCCGCGTGCCGGCACCAGCCCGGTGATCGCGTTGCACAGCGTGGTCTTGCCCATCCCGTTGCGCCCGACGATGCCCAGCACGCCGCGCTCCAGCGTCAAGGCGACACCCTGCAGCGCATGGGCGCGGCCGTAGTACACGTCGAGACCGTCGATCGCCAGGGTCGGCCCGGTGCCGGCCGGGCCGGGATCCCGGTCGCTGCGAAACCATGCCATCAGTGCCTGCTCCCCATGTAGATCGCCTGCACCTGCGCATCGTTCTCGATCTCGGCCGGCGTCCCGGTGCGCAGCACCCGGCCGTTGTGCATCACGGTGACCCGGTCGACCACGCGCAGCGCGATGTCGAGGTCGTGCTCGATCAGCACGAAGCTCATGTGGGCCGGCAGCGAAGCCAGCAGGGCGACCAGTTCGCGCCGCTCGACCGGCGACAGCCCGGCCGCCGGCTCGTCGAACAGGATCAGGCGCGGCGCGCCGGCCAGTGCCATGCCGATCTCGAGCTGGCGCTGCTGCCCGTGGGCCAGGTTGGCCACGCGCTCGTCGGCGATGTGGCTCAGGCGCGCGCGGTCGAGCAGGTCGCGGGTGGCGCGGGTCGAGGCATGGCCGGCGCGCGCCCGCAGGAAGCTGAAGCGGCCGCTGGCCACGCCGCGCACCGCCAGGAACAGGTTGTCGCGGACCGTCAGGTCTCGAAACAGCAGCGAGGACTGGTAGGTGCGCCGCAGCCCCTTGCGGATGCGGTCCTGCGGCGCCAGCTCCGTGATGTCCTCGCCGAAGAAATGGATGCGTCCCGCGGTCGGCGGGAAGTCGCCGGTGACGGCGTTGAAGAGCGTGGTCTTGCCGGCCCCGTTGGAGCCGAGGATCGCGTACTTCTGCCCGGCCGCGACGGTCAGCGACACGTCGTCGACCGCGCGCAGCGCACCGAAGGCACGCGTCACCCCGTCCAGCCGCAGCGCATCGCCCGAGAGCAGCTGCGCGGCGCCGCCGGCAGCCGCGCCGACGCGCGATGCGGCCGGCCTGAGCGGGGTGATCGTGGCCATGCCGGTTCAGGTCCTGCAGTCCGGCACGTCGCGCGTCCCGAGGCCCATCTTCTTGAACTCCGCCTCGGGCAGGCCCAGCGTCTGCGTGATGTTCGGCACCGACTTCACGACCTTGTTGTAGAACGAGCCGTCGGGCGCCTTGGTCACTTCGGTGATGTAGGTGGTGCCGACGCCGTTGCGGTTGGCATCGATCTTGACGTCGCCGGCCGGGCCCTTGAAGTTGGTCTTCTGCAGCGCCTCGCGGTAGGCCTTCTGGCCGTTCGACAGGTCGCCCTTGACCGCATCGAGGCCGTCGAGCGCGGCCTTGGTGTTGATGTAGTACAGGTAGGCGAACAGCGACGGGCTCGGGAAGCCGTCCTTGAAGTTGGCCTTGTAGTCGGCCACGAACTTCTTCCACTCGGGTGTGTCGATCGAGTCGGCCATCGGGCCGGCCGAGGCGGTGCCGAGCAGCGATTCGCGCCGCTTGCCCTTGAAGTTCAGCACCGTCTGGTCGACCGTGATCGAGCCGCCGACCATCGGCTTGTCGCCGCCGGCCTGCTCGTACTGCGTGAGGAAGTTGACCGCGTCGGAGCCGCCCAGGACCACCACCAGCGCATCGACGTCCTTCGGGATCTTGGCGATCACCGAGGCGTAGTCCTTGGTGCCCAGCGGCACCCAGGCCTTGTCGACCACCTTTCCGCCCTTGGCGCAGTAGCTGGCCATGAAGCCCTGCACCTGCGAGTACGGGAAGCCGTAGTCCTCGGCGATCAGGAAGGTCTTCTTGTAGCCCTTGGAGAGCGCGTGTTCGCCCAGCCCCACCATCCACTGCGCGCCTTCGGTGTTGAAGCGGTAGAAATTGGGCGCCGGGTCGCCCAGCGTCGCCGCCTGCGCGCCCGAGGACCCGTTGATGAAGGTGATGTTGGGCTGCGTCTTGGCGTAGTTCTTGACCGCGATGCCTTCATCGCCCGACAGCGGGCCGATCATGATCTGGACCTTGTCCTGCTCGACCGCCTTGCGCGTCGAGTTGACCGCCTTGTCCGGCGTGGCGTCGGACGACACCTTGACGAACTCGATCTTCTTGCCCCCGGCCATGCCGTTCTTTTCCTTCAGCGCCAGGTCGGCGCCGCGCATGCCGTCCTGGCCGGGCGCCGCGAACGGCCCCTCCAGCGAAGCCAGCAGCCCGATCTTCAAGGTCTCCTGGGCTTGCGCGAGGCCGCCCATCGTGACCATCACTGCGGCAGCCACGATGCTGCGCCCGAACACTTTCTTGCCTCTGCTCATGTCTCGCTCCTTCTTTTCATCGATGAATGCGGCCACGGCCGCGGGGGGTGAAAGAGGCGCCCAGACGATGGCGCAGGCCCTGCCAGAGGCCCAGCAAACCGTCCGGGGAAAACAGCACGATCGCGAGGAAGACCCCGCCGATCACGAGATTGAAGCGCTCGCGGTCGACCAGGTCGATGGCGAAGTTCTGCAGCAGCACGAACACGATCGCGCCGACGAAGGCGCCGATCGGATGCTTCATGCCGCCGAGCACGGCGATGATGAGGATGTTGATCATCGCGCCGACACCCACGGTGCCGGGCGAGATGCGGCCGTTGTACCAGACCATCAGCACGCCGCCGACCGCCGCCAGGAAGCCCGCCACCGCATAGGCGGCGACCCGGTGCGCCGTGACGTCGAAGCCCAGCGCCTGCATGCGGCGCGGGTTGTCGCGGATGCCCTGCAGCGCGATGCCGAAGGGCGCGCGGATCAGGTGCTTGACGAAGAAGTAGCCCGCCAGCGCGCAGGCCAGCACCAGGAAATAGAAGGGCATCGGCTCGTGCAGGTCGAGGCCGAAAACGGTCGGCGGCGCGATCCGGCTGAAGCCCTGGAAGCCGTTGAAGACCGTGTAGTTCTGCTGCGCGAGGTAGAAGAAGGCCACGCCCACGGCCAGCGTGATCATGATCGTGTAGATGCCCTCGGTGCGCACCGACAGCCAGCCGATGCCCGCCGCCACCACGGTGGCCAGCGCGACCGCGACGAGGAGCGCGAGCCACCAGGGCCAGCCCAGGCTGATCGCGACGTTGCTGCTGCTGCCGAAGATCGCCAGCATGTAGGCGGCGAAGCCGGCGACCGTCATCTGGGCCAGCGACACCATGCCGCCGTAGCCGCCAAGAAAGGTCAGCGACAGTGCGATCAGGCCCAGCGCCAGCGACTGGGCGCCGATCTGGAAGGTGAAGAAGGGCGTGGCCACGAAGGGGTAGCCGACCACGAACACCAGCACCAGAAGGTGGCGCAGCCGGATCGCCGACAGCGCCCGGCGCCACCAGGCCACGGCGGCTTCGGGCGCCGCGGCACCGGCGCCACGGGGCAGGGACGGCACCGGTACCACCCCCGAGCCGCGGCCGCCGCGAGCCGCCGCGGCCGACCCGTTCATCGCCCGCCGCCAGCGTGCCGCGCTCACTGGCTCTTCCCCATCAGCCCGCGCGGCTTGAAGGCCAGCGCCACCACCATGATCACGAAGGTGAAAACCACGCTGTAGGTCGGCGCATAGGCCAGCCCGAACTGCTCGGCCAGGCCGATCAGCAGTGCGCCGATCGCGGCCCCCACGACGCTGCCCATGCCGCCCACGATCACCACCACCAGCGAGGCCAGCAGGTAGCGCGTGTCCTCGCCGGGCGAGATCGACAGCGCCGTACCGCCGACCACGCCTGCCAGCCCGGCCAGTCCGGCACCGATCGCGAAGGTGAGCGCGAAGACCCGCTGCACGTTGACACCCGAAGCGGCCAGCATCGCGCGGTCGTCGACGCCGGCGCGGATCATCATGCCGATCCGCGTGCGCGCCAGCAGCAGCCAGAGTCCGACGCCGATCACGATCGAGGCGAACAGCACGAAGAGGCGATAGGTCGGGAACTTGGCGACCAGCGGCAGGGTGGTCGAGCCGTAGATCCACGAGGGCGGATCGAAGGTGTAGATCTCGGCGCCCCAGACCCACAGCATCAGGTCGGCCAGCACGATCGACAGGCCGATCGTGACCAGCGTCTGCCGCAGGTCCTGGCCTTGCATGTGGCGGAACACCAGCACCTGCATCAAGAGGCCCATCAGCGCCGCGGCGAGGAAGCCGGCGATGACCGCCAGCGCCCAGGAGCCGGTGCGTTCGCCGACGAACCATCCCACATAGGCGCCGAAGAGGTAGAGCGAGCCGTGCGCCAGGTTGACGTTGCGCATCAGGCCGAAGACCAGCGTGAAGCCACTGGCGACCAGGAAATAGAGCGACGCCAGGGTCATTCCGTTGAGCAGGGTCTTGAAGAAAAGCGTGTAGTTGTCGGCGATCGCCCAGACCACGAACACCGCGATCGGCAGCCCGAAGAGCAGCCAGAGCGCCAGGCTCTTTCGGCTCATGCGGCACGCTCCCAGGCCCGTCGCGAAGCGATCTCGGGCGCCTTGGCGAACTCGCCGTCCTTCATCACGGCGAGGATCCGCTTCGGGTCGCGGAGGATCGACAGGTTGGCCAACGGATCGCCGTCGACCAGCAGCAGGTCGGCCAGGTAGCCGTCCTTGATGCAGCCGAGTTCGTCGGGTCGCATCATGATCTGGCCGCCGTAGAGCGTGGTCGAGCGGATCGCTTCCATCGGCGTGAAGCCCAGGTACTTGACGAAGAACTCGAGATCGCGCGCGTTCTGGCAGTGCGGCGTGAAGGCGAAGCCGTAGTCGCCGCCCGGCAGCACGCGGATGCCGCGCTTGTGCATCTTGGCCAGCGAGACGATCGCGGCTTCCCATTCGGTCTCGTAGCCCATGCCGACCGCCATCTCGTGCGTGACGCCGTAGGGCTCGGCCTCGTACAGCATGGCGTACAGGATCGCGATGCCAGGCGCGACGAAGACCCGGTCCTTGGCGGCCTCGAGCATGTCGATCGCCTCGTCGTCGACGAAGCTGGCGTGGTAGATCAGGTCGATGCCGTGACGCAGCGCCTGCTTGACGCTCTCGGACGAACGCGCATGGGCGATGCCGCGCTTGCCGCGGATGCGCACCTCGCGCATCGCGGCCTCGACCTCCTCGTCCATCATCCAGGTGGTCTCGGACGGCGACTGGGGCGTGAAGTTGTCGCCCGACAGATTGAGCTTGACCGAGTCGACACCGTACTTGAGGAACAGCCGCACCGCCTTGCGCATCTCCTCCGGGCCCGAGATGTTGACGCCGAAGCTGAACTCGGGGAAGGGCAGGTGGGGCAGGGTCTCGTCGCCAAGGCCGCCGACCACGGTGATCTCCTGGCTGGCCGCGAGATAGCGCGGCCCCGGGATCTGGCCGGCATTGATCGCGTTGCGGATCACGACGTCGAGCCGCGGCTTGGCGCAGGCGGCGCCGACGCACGAGGTGAAGCCGGCCTCGAGGTAGCGCCTGGCGACCTTGGCGCACCACAGCACGTGCTCCTCCAGCGGCAAGGTCTGGATTTCGGCCAGCGTCGCGGCATCGTTCCACGAGAAGTGGGTGTGGGCCTCGCACATGCCGGGCATCAGCGTGGCGCCGGCGCCGTCGATCACGGTGGCGCCTCCGGGCGCGATCGGCGCGGTGCTGCGGCCGACCTGGCGGATCCGGTTGCCGCGCACCAGCACGCTGCCGGTGTAGGGGTTCTGCCCCGTGCCGTCGAGGATGCGGACGTTGGTGAAGACGACATCGGCCATGTGCTTCTCCTGTCAGGCCGTGGCCCAGCGCGTGGTGCGCGCCGAGCGCAGCGGCGGCGCGCGGTGGAACTCGCCGTCCTTCATGACGGCCAGGATGCGGGCCTTGTCCTGCAGCACCGTGATGTCGGCCAGCGGATCGCCGTCGATGAGCAGGATGTCGGCCAGGTAGCCTTCGCGGATGTAGCCGAGCACCTTGCCCATGCGCATCATCGGACCGCCCCAGGCGGTGGCCGACAGCAGGGCCTCCATGGTGCTCATGCCGACGTACTTGACGAAGTATTCGAGGTCCTTGGCGTTGGTGCCGTGGGGCGTCCAGGCGAAGCCGTAGTCGCCGCCGGGCAGGATGCGCACGCCGCGCTTGCGCAGCGCGCGCATGCTCTCGACCGCCGCCTCGAGCTCGCGGTGGTAGCCCATTTTCTTCGTCACCTCGGGTGTCAGGCCCCACTGGCTCGCGTGATGGGAGGTGTTGATGAGCCAGGCCAGCCCCGGCGCGATGAAGTGCTCGGTCTTGTGGGCCTCGAGCATGTCGAGCGCCTCGGTGTCGGTGAAGCTGGCGTGGTAGATCACCTCGATGCCTTGCTTGACGCACTGCTTGATCGACCAGGTGGAGCGCGCATGCGCGGCGACGCGCTTGCCCCAGGCCTTGGCCTCCTGCACGCAGACCGTGATCTCTTCTTCGGTGAACTGGCTCATCTCGCTCGGCATGCCGGTGATCGACTCGCCCGAGAGGTTGATCTTCACGGAGTCGACGCCGTACTTGGCGAACATGCGCACGCAGCGGCGCATCTCCTCGGCGCCGCTGACGATCGCGCCGAAGGCGAACTCGGGCTGCGGCAAGTGCGGCCGCGTGGTGTCGCCCAGGCCGCCGGGCACGGTGATCTCCTGGCTGGCCGCGAGGTAGCGCGGGCCGACGATGGTGCCGTCGTTGATCGCGTTGCGGATCACGACGTCGAGCCGCGGCTTGGCGGTGGCGGCGCCGACGCAGCTGGTCCAGCCCATGTCGAGGTAGCGCTTGGCGACCTCGGCGCACCACAGGATGTGCTCCTCCGGCGGCATGCGCTGGATGGCATCGAGGCTGGGCTGGTCGTTCCACGAAAAATGCGTATGGGCCTCGACCATGCCGGGCATCAGGAAGGCGCCGGCACCGTCGATCACCTGCGCACCGGACACCGGCGCCGGGCGCGCGCCGTAGCCGGTCTTGACGACCCGCGCGATGCGGTTGCCCTGCACCAGCACGTCGCCGCTGAAAGGCGCCTCGCCGCCGCCGTCGAAGATCCGCACGTTGGTGAAAAGGACGTCGGCCATGGTCAGTCTCCTACCTGGCTGTTGCTTGCTCTTTTGCACGCTGTTGCAGGGGCGCTTGCGGTTGCCGGGGCGCGTGCCGAGGGCAACAGGAGGTCGTTCCAGCCGATGAACGACGGCCGTGACGGCTCACGCCGATGGTGTGCTCTGCGCAGCGAAGTAAAGGAGGAGGCCGAAGGCCGGGGGACATGAGCGGAGCAGAGCACACCGTCGGCGTGAGCCCGCCCCGACCCGCAAATACTCGGCGTCATCCTAGAAGCTCCTGGCCTGCGCCGCGAGAAACTCGCGCAGTTCGCGCTGGCATTCCTCGGGCCGTTCGATCGGGGTCCAGTGGCCGCAGCGCGGCAGCACCACGACCCGCTTGCTGGCGGCACGGTGCAGCCGTTCGGCCATTGCGCGCACGGCTTGCGGCGGCGCCACGCCGTCCTCGTCGCCGGTCACCAGCAGCACCGGCGCCTCGATTTGCTCGACCGCGGCCGCCTGGGCGCCGGCCAGCGCTTCGCAGCTGCGCGCATAGGCCTCGCCGTCCTGGCGCATCAGGCTCTCGCGCACGTAAGCGACCGCCACCGGAAGCCGCTGGCGGGTGTCGGCGGAGATGGCGCCCTGCAGCAGCGCCTGCGTGATCTCCTGCATGCCCGTCGCGCCTTCGCGCGCCTTGGCGGCACGCGCGGTCATTGCGTTGCGCGCAGCGTCCGGCGGCGCGATCAGCGGTCCGAACAGCGCCACGCTCGCGACCCGCTTCGGATGCAGGGCCGCGATGTGCTGGCAGACGATGGTCCCCATCGAATGGCCGACCCAGTGGGCTCGCGCCACCTTGAGGCGATCGCAGACGTCGAGCACGGTCGCGACATAGCGCTCGATCGACAGCGCGCCCTCGGCGCGTTGCGAGCGGCCGCTGCCCGGCAGGTCGATCCGGATGACCCGGTGCCGCGCCATCGCCGGCATCAGGGGCGTGTAGGTGTTGCCGCTGCCGCCGAGCCCGTGCACGCAGACGATGGCCGGGCCCTCGCCTTCTTCTTCCACCGCGATGCGGTCGATCAGCTGGAAGCCCATGGCCTACTCGAACCGGTTCTCGATGACGCCGAGGCCATCGATCTCGATGCGCACCACGTCGCCGGAGCGCAGCCATTGCGGCGGCTTCAGGCCCATGCCCACGCCCGAGGGCGTGCCGGTGGCGATGACGTCGCCCGGGTACAGCGTGATGCCGCGCGAGCAGGTCTCGATCAGGGTCGGGATGTCGAAGATCATGTCGCGCGTCTGGCCGTCCTGCCGCAGCGCGCCGTTGACCCAGCCGCGCACCCGGGTGGCACGGCCGTCGAGTTCGTCGGCGGTGACGATCCACGGGCCCATGGGGCAGAAGGTGTCGAAGCTCTTGCCGAGGTCCCACTGCTGGTGGCGCATCTGGACGTCGCGCGCCGTGACGTCGTTGACCACCGTGTAGCCGAACACGTGGTCCATCGCATGGGCCGCCAGGATGTCGCGCCCGCCACGGCCGATGACCACAGCGAGTTCGGATTCGTAGTCGATCTGGATCGAGGCGGCGGGGGAGGGCAGGCGGACCGCGTCGTGCGGCCCGACCACGCATTCGCCGAGCTTGCCGAAGACGATCGGCCAGGGGTCGGTCTCGGGCATCGCGGCACGGAACACGGAGCCGGCCAGTTCGGCCGCATGGGCGCGGTAGTTGCGGCCGACGCAGAACAGGCTGCGCAAGGGGCGCGGCAGCGGCGCGCGAAGCGTGATGACCTCGACCGGCAGTCGCGTGCCCGACGGCAGCGGCAGCGGTTCGCCGGCTGCCAGCGCCCGGATCAGCGGCAAGGCCCCGAGCGAAGGGTCGCGCACGCCCAGGGGCGTGGCCTCCCGCCCGTCGGGCGAGATCGTTCCCACGTGGTCGCGTCCACCCCAATTCCAGCTTGCCAGGCGCATCGACTTTGTCTCCATATTGCCCCGGGGTCCAACGGCGTGCGCCGCGGCCTCGAAGTCTCGGAAGTCATGTTTGAGACTTGCGTCTCAAATCGGGATCGCTGCATCATACGATCCGGCATCCGCTGTTCACAATAGATTCCGAGCCCTCCAAAGCCCCGTACAAACCCGATGGCGAGACTGAAACACAAGCTGAGCGAACCCCCGCTCCCCCCCGAGCGCGGGGTCAAGGCGGCCACTTTCCGGCTGCTGCTCGACACCGCCATGACGATCATCCAGGAGAGCGGCCACATCCCTTCGGTGGCCGAGGCCGCGGCCCGCTCGAAGGTGTCGCGGGCCACGGCCTACCGCTATTTCCCGAGCCGCAGCGCACTGGTCACCGCGGTGATCGACAGCTCGCTCGGGCCGGTGCGCAAGCTGGCATCGGCCAACCCGAACGGCCGCGACCGCGTGCACGAGCTGTTTCTCCAGACCTTCCCGCGCTTCAAGGAGTTCGAGGCGCAACTGCGCGCCGCCGCCCAGCTCTCGCTGGAACAGTGGGGGCTGGAGCGGGCCGGCCTGCTGGAGGAGGAGCCCTACCGCCGCGGCCATCGCGTGCGCATCCTCGAGCATGCGATCGAGCCGCTGGCGCCGTTGATGAGCCCGGCCGTGCGCAACCGGCTGCACCATGCGCTGTCGGTGGTCTACGGCATCGAGCCCTACGTGATCCTGAAGGACATCTGGGGCCTCGGCGACCGCGAGGTGGAGCGCACCGCCCTGTGGATGGCCGACGCGCTGATCGACGCCGCGCTGCGCGATGCCGAGCAGAAGCCGGCCCGCCGCCGCCCGGCCAAGGCCAATGGCGCCCGGGCGACGGCGCTGGCCGCCAAGGGCGGTTGAACGCCATGCCGCGCCCGTCGCCCGCATGGTTCGATGCCCAATACAACGCCCGGGCCGGCATCCCGGAGCATCCCGCGATCCTCCGGCATTGGGCCGATGCTTCTGCCCGTGCGCTGGCCCGATCGGGCTGGGTGCTCGACCTGGCCTATGGCGATGACGCCAGCGAACGGCTCGACATCCTGCCGGCCGCCGGCGCCGCGGGAGCGCCGGTGCTCGTCTACATCCACGGAGGCTACTGGCGCGCCCTCGACAAGCGCGACCAGGCCTTCGTGGCGCCGCCTTTCGCCGACGCGGGCGCGATGGTCGCGCAGCTCAACTACGCCCTGTGTCCGGCCGTCGGCATCGAGCACATCGCAATGCAGCTGACGCAGGCGCTGGCCTGGGTCTGGCGGCACGCGGCCGACCACGGCGGCGACCGCGAGCGCATCGTGGTGGCCGGCCATTCGGCGGGCGGGCATCTGGCGGCGATGCTGCTGGCTTGCGACTGGCAGGCGGTGGCGGCGGACCTTCCCGCGGATCTGGTCAAGTCGGCGCTGGCCATCTCGGGCCTCTACGAACTGGAGCCGCTGCGGCATGCGCCCTTCCTGGCCGCCGACATCGGCCTCAGCGCGGCGTCGGCACGGCGCCTCAGCCCGGCACTGTGGCCCGCGCCGGCCCGCGGCAGGCTGGCGATCGTGGTCGGCGGCGACGAGAGCGAGGAGTTCCGGCGCCAATCCGCGCTGATCGCGAGCGCCTGGGGGCCGGTGGTCGTCGCCGCCGAAACGGTGGCGGGGCGCAACCACATGGACGTGCTGCATGAGATCGCCGACCCGCATTCGCGCACCCACGCGCTCGCGCTGGAACTGCTCGGAATCCCTTGAACGCGCCGGGCTCGCCCAGCCCTATCATCCGGCCCGGCCCCGGTTCGTTCGCGCCCCTCGACGGAGACAGACGATGAAGTCCACCATGATGCCGGTGCAGCTCAGCACCAACCAGATCCTCGACCGCGCCGGCACCTATTTCGGCGACCAAGAGGTGCTGGGCCGGCTGCCCGACAGGTCGACCTACCGTCGCAGCTACCGCGAGATCCGGCGCCGGGCCCGGCAGCTGGCCCAGGCCCTGCGCGACAAGGCCGGCATCGCCCGCGGCGACCCGGTCGCCACCATGAGCTGGAACCATGCCTGGCACCTCGAGAGCTACTTCGGCATCCCGGCCGCGGGCGCGGTGCTGCACACCCTGAACCTGCGGCTGTCACCCGAGGACATCGCCTACATCATGGACGATGCCGGCGACCGCGTGCTGATCGTCGACGACGTGCTGCTGCCGGTCTGGGAGCGCGTGTCGCCGCTGCTCAGGCAGCAGCCGCGCGTCATCGTCGTGCCGTTCAGCGGTGCCGCCTTGCCGGCGGGCCTGCAGAGCTACGAGGACTTCATCGAAGGCGACGCCACCGGCTACCGCTACCCCGAGCAGGACGAGAACGAGGCGGTCGGCATGTGCTACACCTCGGGCACCACGGGCCGGCCGAAAGGCGTCGTGTATTCGCACCGCTCGATGGTGCTGCACGCCATCACCGGCTGCATCCCCGACCTGTTCGCGCTGTCGGCGCGCGACCAGGTGATGATGGTCACGCCCATGTTCCACGCCAACGCCTGGGCCGTGCCGTTCTCGGCCATGATGGTCGGCGCCGGACAGGTCCTGCCCGGCCCCCACCTCGGCGGCGACGACCTGCTCGACCTGATGGAAGAAGGCCAGGTCACGATGGCGCTCGGCGTGCCGACCATCTGGATGATGATCTGGCAGGCCATGCAGAAGCCGACCCGCGAGCGCCGCCTCGTGAAGGGCATGCGGATGCTGGTCGGCGGCGCCGCGGTGCCGCCGTCGATGATCGCCAACTTCGCTTCGCACGACATGCACATCGTGCAGGGCTGGGGCATGACCGAGACCTCGCCGCTCGGCAGCGTGCCGGTCATCAAGCCCAAGCATCTCGCGCTGCCCGACGAAGCGCGGCATGCGCTGCGCGCCATGCAGGGCATCGCCACGCCGCTGGTCGAGATGCGCATCGTCGACGAGGCCGCGGGCCTGCAGCCCTGGGACGGCAAGGCCTCGGGCGAAGTGCAGGTGCGCGGGCCGTGGGTCACGGGCGGCTACCACGCGACGCCGGACGACCCGGGCAAGTTCACCGCCGACGGCTGGCTGCGCACCGGCGACATCGGCACCATCGACCCCGACGGCTACATGCACCTGGTCGACCGCAGCAAGGACATGATCAAGTCGGGCGGCGAGTGGATCAGCTCGGTCGAGCTCGAGAACCTGGTCATGGGCCATCCCGCGGTGGCCGAGGCCTCGGTGGTCGCGATCGCCCACCCCAAGTGGGGCGAGCGGCCGCTGGTGGTGGCGGTGCGGCGTCCCGGCGCCGAGGTCGATGCACCGGCGCTGCGCGAATTCCTGCGCCCGAAGCTGGCGCGTTTCCAGTTGCCCGACGACTTCGAATGGGTCGACGCGATCCCCAAGACCGGGACCGGCAAGTTCCTCAAGACGCGGCTGCGCGAGATGTACCGCGACCGGGTCTCGCAGTCGCCCGACTGAGTCTCCCGCGGCCGCCTGCCGGCCGATGCTGCTGATAGCATCGCGTTGCATCGGCAACCGGTTTTCATACAAGGAGAGACAACGTGGGAGAACTTCTTTCTCTCCTGCGCTTCAACGCGGGCTCCGGCCACATCTGGCTGGACGAGCAGCGCATGCTGCTGCTGCATGCGCGTGCCTTTGCCGAACTGCGCAAGGAGTTGCTGGATTCGCTGGGCGTCGAGCGCGCTCGCGGCCTGCTGGTGCGCATGGGCTTCGCGTCGGGCCAGCGCGACGGCGAGCTGGCGGTCAAGGAGCGGCGCGCCGGCCTGCGCACCGAAGACGCCTTCATGCTCGGCCCGCGCCTGCACTCGATCGAAGGCATCGTCAGCGTCGAGATGATCAAGCTCGAGATGGACTTGGAGAACAAGCAGTTCTTCGGCGAGTTCGTCTGGGAGAACTCCTGGGAGTGCGAGGCCCACGTGGCCGACTTCGGATACGGCGACGATCCGCAATGCTGGTCGCAGATCGGCTATGCGTCGGGCTACACCAGCGCCTTCATGGGCCGGCTGGTGGTCTTCAAGGAGGTCGAGTGCACCAGCATGGGCGACAGCCGCTGCCGCATCGTCGGCCACGTCGCAGAGGAGTGGCAGGACGAGCGCTACCTCGACTACTTCCGGCAGCACCACGTCGCGGAGCGGCTGATCGAGTTCAACCTCGGGCTCGAACACCTGCGCGCCCTGCAGCCGCGCCGCGAATACGACCAGAAGCTGGTCGGCGTCTCGCCGGGCTTTCGCGCGGCCTTCGACCTGCTGCGGACGGCCGCCCGGAGCGCCATCACCGTGCTGCTGCTCGGCGAGACCGGGGTCGGCAAGGAGCTGTTCGCGCGCTGGCTGCACGACAACGGGCCGCGCGCCAAGCAGCCCTTCATCGCGGTCAACTGCGCCGCGATCCCGGCGGAGCTGATCGAGGCCGAGCTGTTCGGGGTCGAGAAGGGCGCCTACACCGGCGCCCACCATGCGCGCGCGGGCCGCTTCGAGCGCGCCCACGGCGGCACCCTGTTTCTCGATGAGGCGGGCGACCTGCCGCCGGCGACCCAGGTGAAGCTGCTGCGCGTGCTGCAGACCGGCGAGATCGAGCGCCTCGGCGCCGACCAGGCGACGCGGGTCGATGTCCGCATCGTCGCGGCGACCAACGTCGACCTGCCGCGGGCGATGCAGGCCGGCAAGTTCAGGAGCGATCTCTTCTACCGCCTCAACACCTTCCCGATCACCATTCCGCCGCTGCGCGAGCGCACGGCCGACATCCCGGCGCTGGTCGGGCGCTTCGTCGAGAAGTACAGCACGCTGTACGGCAAGAAGCTGCGCGGCCTGACCGACAAGGCGATGCGCGAGGTCATGAAGCACGCGTGGCCGGGCAACATCCGCGAACTCGAGAATGTGATCGAGCGCGCGGTGCTGCTGGCGCCCGACCATGGCGACATCGAGGCCGCGTACCTGTGGAGTTCGCCTTCGGGCGCGCCGGTCGAGGGCCAACTCGGTGCCGGCGGCCAGATCACGCAATCCGAAGGCGGCACGCTGGACGCGCTGTGCGAGCGCGTCCTCGAGGAAAGCATCGACATCGCATCGCTCGAGCAGCGGCTGATGCAAATGGCCATGCAGCGGGCCAAGGGCAACCTGTCGCAGGCGGCGCGGCTGCTGGGCATCACGCGGCCGCAGCTGGCCTACCGGTTGAAGAAGGAAGGACTGCCGGCGTCCTGAGTCCGCGGGCCCCTGCGCCTGAGCCCGCGGATTTCACCATTTGATCACGCTGCACCGCAGCAAATGATCACCCCATCATCCGGGACAACCCGGACCACCCGGCCCGGTCACCGGCCGGGTCCATACAAATCAATCACTTAGCCGCGCTGGCACGCGCGTTGCCCTTATTGGTCGGGGCGGCGCTGTTGCCGACCCGGATTTGATGGATTGAACACGTGACCCTTTCAACCCCGCCGGACCGGCACAGCGGCAGTGCCAGCGCGATGACCGGACAGCCGTGCTTCGTGCGCGTCACGGGCACCCGTGACGCGCGCTTCGTCGAGTTCGAGTTCGCCATCGGCGACCCCGAACTGGCGGTCGAGCTGGTCATGCAGTTCGATCAGTTCCGCGAATTCTGCGAGCGCCACCAGGTACGCCACCTGACGACCGAGGAGGGCGCCCGGCTCGACTTCGAGCGCATGAAGTGGCGCTACGGCGCCCCCGGCATCGATCACTAGACCCTGAACCCCACCCGAGGAGACACCCCGTGCAAGTCGACATCAAGACCACCGACATCCGGCCGATCCGCCAGACCTTCTCGCACGTCGCCCGGCGGCTCGGCGACAAGCCGGCTTCGCGCTACCAGGAAGCCACGCTGGACATGCAGCCGACCGCCAACTTCCACTACCGGCCGCTGTGGCAGCCCGAGTACGAGCTCTACGACAAGCGCCGCACCGCGATCGCGATGGCCGACTGGTACAGCTTCAAGGACCCGCGCCACTTCTACTACGGCGTCTACACGATGACCCGCGCCCGGCAGCAGGAAGGCGCCGACCGGCAGTTCGAGTTCGCCGAGAAGCGCCGGCTGCTGGCCCAGGCCGACGCCGGCACCCGCGAATCATTGCAGCAGGTGCTGGTGCCGCTGCGCCACTACGAATGGGGCGCCAACATGAACCACAGCTACTGCTGCGGCTACGGCTACGGCACCGCGGTGACGCAGCCCTTCATCTTCGCCGCCATGGACCGGCTGGGCATCGCGCAGTACCTGTCGCGCGTAGGCCTGCAGCTCGACGGCAACTCGGGCGCCGCGCTGGACGCCGGCAAGGAAGCCTGGCTCTCGCACCCGGCCTGGCAGGGCGTCCGCCGCCTGATGGAAAACCTGTTCGTCACGCGCGACTGGTTCGAGGTCTTCGTGGCGCAGAACCTGGTCTTCGACGGCCTGCTGTATCCGCTGGTCTACCGGCGCTACGTGAACGAGCGCAGCGCCGCCACCGGCAATGCGCTGGCGATGCTGACCGAGTTCCAGAACGACTGGTTCGACGAGAACCTGCGCTGGGTCGACGCCACGGTCAAGACCGCGGCCGATGAATCGCCGGCCAACAAGGCGCAGCTCGCAGCCTGGTATCGGACCTGGCGCGAGCAGATCGTCGATGCGCTCGGACCGCTGTCGGCCTTGGCGCTGGGCGCCGGCGGCGCTGAAGCGCTGCAGGCCGTCGCCGCCGAACTCGACGCCCGCGCCGCGCGCCTCGGCATCGCCGCTTGATGACAACAACCCAGGAGACCCGAATGACCACCGCCACCGCAGACATCGCCCGCCCGCCGGTCTTCATCGCGCTGCAGACCAGCGAGACCGCACGCGCCATCGTCGAGGCCATCCTCGCCGACAACCCCGGCGCCACCGCCATCGACTACCCGGCGATGGTCAAGGTCGATGCACCGGGCCGGCTGGTGATCCGCCAGGCCTCGGTCGAGGAGCGCGTCGGCCGCCGCTGGGACCTGCAGGAGATCCACCTGAGCCTGATCTCGCTGTCCGGAAGCATCGAAGAGACCGACGACGAATTCATCCTCCATTGGGGCGCCTGAGCGCACCGCACCACTGCATCACCGCATCACCGCATTCAAGGACACGACGCCATGACCCACGCAGACAACACCAAGCGCCCCGCCGCCCGGCTCGGCCTGAAGGAACGCTACGCGATGATGACCCGCGGCCTCGGCTGGGACACCACCTACCAGTCGATGGACGATGTCTTTCCCTTCGACAAGTTCGAGGGCATCAAGATCCACGACTGGGACCAGTGGGAAGACCCGTTCCGCCTCACGATGGACGCCTACTGGAAGTTCCAGGGCGAGAAGGAAAAGAAGCTCTACGCGATCATCGACGCCTTCCAGCAGAACAACGGCCAGTTCAACATCAGCGACCCGCGCTACCTGAACACGCTGAAGCTGTTCCTGACCGGCGTCTCGCCGCTCGAATACGCGGCGCACCGCGGCTATGCGATGGCCGGGCGATCGCTGCGCGGCGTCGGCGCGCGCGTGGCCTGCCAGATGCAGTCGATCGACGAGCTGCGCCATGCGCAGACGCAGTTCCACACCATCAGCCACTTCAACAAGTACTTCAACGGGCTGCACGATCCGCAGCACATGCACGACCGGGTCTGGTACCTCTCGGTGCCCAAGAGCTACTTCGAGGACGCGATGAGCGCCGGGCCCTTCGAGTTCATCACCGCGATCTCGTTCTCGTTCGAGTACGTGCTGACCAACCTGCTGTTCATGCCCTTCATGAGCGGCGCCGCCTACAACGGCGACATGGCGACCGTGACCTTCGGCTTCTCGGCCCAGAGCGACGAGTCGCGCCACATGACGCTGGGGCTCGAGGTCGTGAAGTTCATCCTGGAGCAGGACCCGGACAACGTCCCCATCGTGCAGAAGTGGGTCGACAAGTGGTTCTGGCGCGGCTACCGCCTGCTGACCCTGGTCGCGATGATGATGGACTACATGCTGCCCAAGCGCGTGATGAGCTGGTCCGAGGCCTGGGAGATGTACTTCGAGAAGAACGGCGGCGCGCTGTTCCAGGATCTGGCGCGCTACGGCATCCGCATGCCCAAGTACCACGAAGTCGCGACGAAGGAGAAGAGCCGCCTCTCGCACGAGGCGTGGGCCACCTTCAACAACTACGGCCACGCTGCCGACTTCAATGTCTGGGTGCCGCGGCCCGAAGAAATGGACTGGCTGTCGGAGAAGTACCCCGAGACCTTCGACCGGATGTATCGCCCGCGCTTCGAGTGGCTCGCCGAGCAGGAGCGCCAGGGCAAGCGCTGGTTCAACAACACCTTGCCGATGCTGTGCCAGACCTGCCAGGTGCCGATGTTCTTCACCGAGCCCGACGACCCGACAAAGATCTGCTACCGCGAGAGCAGCTACCACGGCATGAAGCATCACTTCTGCTCCGACGGCTGCAAGGACATCTTCGACGACGAGCCCGAGAAATACGTTCAGGCCTGGCTGCCGGTGCACCAGATCTACCAGGGCAACTGCTTCCCCGAGGGCACCGACCCGACGGTGCCGGGCTTCGACCCGCTGGCCGCGGTGCTGAAGTATTACCACATCAACGACGGCGCGGACAACGGCGAATTCAACACCTCGCCGGACAAGGCGAACTGGGAGCGCTGGACCGGCCAGGACCTGTCGGCGCAGCCTGCGCAGCCGAAGGTCGCCTGAAGCTCACCGAACCCGACACAGGAGAAACCCATGTCTGTTGTTGCACTCGCCCCCGGCTACACCGGCACCGTCGCGGACAGCGAAGACCGCTTCCACGGCAACCGCCTTCTCTACATCGGCTGGGACGACCACCTGCTGTTCTGCTCGCCCGTGTGCCTGCCGCTGCCCGCGGCCATGCCCTTCGGCGCGCTCCTGAGCGAGGTGCTGCCCGGCGTCTACGGCAGCCATCCCGACTTCGAGAAGATCGATTGGGGGCAAGCCCAGTGGCTCGACTCGGGCAAGCCCTTCGTGCCCGATCCGGCGAAGTCGCTGGCCGACAACGGCCTGGTCCACAAGTCCGTGATCCGCTTCCGGGTGCCCGGCCTCAAGGGCATCAAGGGCTCGCACAGCTGAAGCCGCGAGGACCAACGCCATGAGCTTCCAGATCATGATCGAGCCGCTCGGACAAGGCGTCGCCGCCCGCGACGGCCAGACGGTGTTGGACGCCTGCCTGCGCGCCGGCGTCTGGCTGCCGCACGCCTGCGGCCACGGCGTCTGCGGCACGTGCAAGGTGCAGGTGCTCGAGGGCGAATGCGAGCACGGCGAGGCCTCCAACTTCGCGCTGATGGATTTCGAGCGCGACGAAGGCAAGATCCTCGCCTGCTGTGCCACGGCGCAGGCCGACCTCGTGATCGAGGCCGAGATCGACGAAGACCCCGACGCGCAGTTCCTGCCGCTCGAGGACTTCGACGCCGAGCTGGTCGAGGCCCGAATGCTGACGCCGACGATCCGCGGGCTCTGGCTGCGCACCGCCAAGCCTGCTGCGTTCCAGGCCGGCCAGTACCTGATGCTGCATGTGCCCGGCGTCGAGGGCGAGCGGGCTTTTTCGATCGCCAATGCACCGCATGAGGACCTGATCGAGCTGCACATCCGCCGCGTGCCCCAGGGCCGCGCCACGGGCTGGCTGCACGACGAGCTGCAGGTCGGCCAGACGCTGCGCTTCACGGCGCCGAACGGCCGCTTCTTCGTTCGCAAGTCGGCGCGCCTGCCGATGATCTTCGTGGCCGGCGGCTCGGGCCTGTCGAGCCCCAAGGCCATGGTGCTCGACCTCCTGAACGAGGGCTGCGAACTCCCGATCACCCTGATCCAGGGCGCGCGCAACCATGAAGAGCTCTACTTCAGCGAGGTCTTCGAGGCGCTCGCGGAACGCCATCCGAACTTCAGCTACGTGCCGGTGCTGTCCGACCTGGCGCCGGATGCCGATTGGAGCGGCGCACGCGGCTACGCCCACGAGGCGCTGAAGGCGCACTTCGCGAACGACTTCCGCGGCCACAAGGCCTATCTGTGCGGACCGCCGCCGATGACCGAGGCCTGCATCGCGACCCTGATGCAGGGCCGGCTGTTCGAGCGCGACATCTACACCGAGAAGTTCTTCACCGCCGCCGACGCCGCCACCGCCGCGCCGCGCAGCCCGCTTTTCAAGGCGCTTTGAGATGACCGCGACACCGTGCTTCTCGATCGCCATCGGCAACACGAGCGAACGCTATGCCTGCCGCGGCGACCAGACCCTGCTCGGCGGCATGGAGCAGCTCGGCCGCAAGGGCATACCGGTCGGCTGCCGCGGCGGCGGCTGCGGCATCTGCAAGGTGCGCATCGAAGCCGGCCGCACGCGCTGCGAGCGCATGAGCCGCAGCCACATCAGCGCCGACGAGGAGGCCGAAGGCTACGTGCTGGCCTGCCGCGCCTATCCGCAAAGCGACCTGCAACTGCTGGCGGTCGCCCGGATGGCGCGCTGCATCGAGCGGCACCTCGCCGACGCTACCCGTTCCCCCACCTGAACTTCAACCACCGAAGGAGACTCACCATGGCACTCACTGGCGTACTGCGACCGGGCCACGTTCAATTGCGCGTGCTCGACCTGGAAGCGGCCATCAAGCACTACCGCGACGTTCTCGGCCTGATCGAGACCGCGCGCGATGCGCAAGGCCGCATCTACTTCAAGGCCTGGGACGAGCACGACCACCACAGCGTGGTGCTGCGCGAGGCCGACACGGCCGGCATGGACTTCATGGGCTTCCGGGTCGACTCCCCCGCCACGCTCGAGAAGCTGGCGGCCGACCTCGAGGCCAGCGGCCTGGCGACCGACATGCAATGGATCGCCGCCGGCGAGCACCTGCGGACCGGCAAGCGCTTCCGCTTCACGGTGCCCACCGGCCATGCGATCGAGCTCTTCGCCGAGAAGGAGAAGGTCGGCAACGGCATGCCCTACGAGAACCCCGAGATCTCCCCCGACAATCTCAAGGGCATGGCGCCCTCGCGCTTCGATCACTGCCTGCTGTACGGCGACGACCTCGACGGCACGATGAAGCTCTTCACCGAGGTGCTGGGCTTCAACCTGGCCGAGAGCGTGGTGGCCGGGCCGGAGCGGATGGCGATCGCCGCCTTCCTGACCTGCTCGACCAAGCCGCACGACATCGCCTTCATCCGCCACCCGGAGAAGAACAAGTTCCACCACGCGTCCTTCCTGCTGGACAACTGGGGCGAGGTGCTGAAGGCGGCCGACATCATCACCAAGAAGCGCGTCTCGCTGGACATCGGGCCGACGCGGCACGGCATCACGCGCGGCGAGACGATCTACTTCTTCGACCCGAGCGGCAACCGCAACGAGGTCTTCTCGGGCGGCTACGTGTTCTATCCGGACAAGCCGCCGCTGACCTGGACCGACGACGAACTCGGGCGCGCGATCTTCTATCACGACCGCAAGCTCAACGAGAACTTCCTTTCGGTGGTGACCTGAGGGGCCGGACGTGAAGCATTTCCTCAACTTCATCGGCGGCGAATTCGTCGCCACCTCGAAGACCTTCGACAACCGCGCGCCGGCCGACAACCGGCTGCTCGGCCGCGTCCACGAGGCTGGTGCGGCCGAGGTCGACGCCGCCGTGCGCGCTGCCCGAGCGGCGCTGCAAGGCGAGTGGGGTCGCATGAGCGTGGGCCGCAGGATCGAGCTGCTGCACGCCGTGGCCGACGAGATCAACCGCCGCTTCGACGACTTCCTGCAGGCCGAGATGGCCGACACCGGCAAGCCGCATTCGCTGGCCTCTCACATCGACATCCCGCGCGGCGCCGCCAACTTCAAGGTGTTCGCGGACATCGTCAAGAACGTGCCGACCGAGACCTTCGAGACCGCCACGCCCGACGGCGGCCAGGCACTCAACTACGCGATCCGCTCGCCGCTGGGCGTGATCGGCGTGGTCTGCCCGTGGAACCTGCCGCTGCTGCTCATGACCTGGAAGGTCGGGCCGGCGCTGGCCTGCGGCAATACCGTGGTCGTCAAGCCCTCGGAAGAGACGCCGGCCACCGCCACCCTGCTCGGCGAGGTAATGAACGCGGTGGGCATCCCGCCCGGCGTCTACAACGTGGTGCACGGCTTTGGGCCGCGGTCGGCCGGTGAGTTCCTGACCACGCATCCGGGCGTCGACGGCATCACCTTCACCGGCGAGACGCGCACCGGCGAGGCCATCATGGCCGCGGCGGCGAAGGGCGTGCGGCCGGTGTCCTTCGAACTCGGCGGCAAGAACGCGGGGCTGGTGTTCGCCGACGCCGACTTCGACAAGGCGGTGGCCGGCATCACGCGCTCGGCCTTCGAGAACTGCGGCCAGGTGTGCCTGGGCACCGAGCGCGTCTATGTGCAGCGGCCGATCTTCGACCGCTTCGTTGCCGCGTTGAAGGCCAGGGCCGATGCGCTGAAGCCCGGGCCCTCCGAAGAAGCCGGCGTGAACCTCGGCCCGCTGATCTCGCGCGAGCACCAGCAGAAGGTGCTGTCGTACTACCAGAAGGCCAGGGACGAGGGCGCCACCGTGGTCACCGGCGGCGGCGTTCCGCAGATGACCGGCGCGCTGGCCGAAGGCCACTGGGTGCAGCCGACCATCTGGACCGGCCTGCCCGAGAGCGCCGCGGTCATCCGCGAGGAGATCTTCGGCCCGTGCTGCCACATCGCGCCCTTCGACACCGAGGAAGAAGCCATCGCGCTGGCCAACGCCACCGACTACGGCCTCGCCACCACGGTGTGGACCGAGAACCTTGGGCGGGCGCACCGCGTCGCGCGGCAGGTGGAGGTCGGCATCTGCTGGATCAACAGCTGGTTCCTGCGCGACCTGCGGACCGCCTTCGGCGGCGCCAAGGCCTCGGGGATCGGCCGCGAGGGCGGCGTCCATTCGCTCGAGTTCTATACCGAGTTGCGCAATGTCTGCATCAAGCTGTGAGGAGCGAACGGCCATGAGCCATCCGGAGATCGGCCTGCGGGTGCGCACCGGGGCCTTCGACACCAACGTTCACGACCTGGGGCAGGGCGCGCCGGCGCTCTTCATCCACGGCTCGGGCCCGGGTGTCAGCGCCTGGGCCAACTGGCGGCTGGCGCTGCCGGTACTGGCGCAGACGCGGCGGGCCATCGCGCCCGACATGGCGGGTTTCGGCTACACCGAGCGCCCGCCGGGCATCGCCTACACGATGGACACCTGGGTGCAGCAGGCGATCGACCTGCTCGATGCGCTGGACGTGGAGCGCGGCGACGTGGTGGGCAACTCGTTCGGCGGCGCGCTGTCGCTGGCGCTCGCGATCCGCGCGCCGCACCGGGTACGCCGGCTGGTCCTGATGGGCAGCGTCGGCGTGCCTTTCGCGATCACGCCGGGGCTGGATGCCGTGTGGGGCTACACGCCCTCGTTCGAGAACATGCGCCGCATCATGGACGTGTTCGCCCATGACCGCGCGCTGGTCACGGACGAGCTCGCTCAGCTGCGCTACGAGGCCAGCATCCAGCCAGGCTTCCAGGAATCCTTCGGCGCGATGTTCCCGGCGCCGCGCCAGCGCTGGGTCGACGCCATGGCGAGCCCGGAGGCAGCCATCCGCGCGTTGCCGCACGAGACGCTGGTGATCCACGGCCGCGAGGACCAGGTGATTCCGCTCGCCACCTCGCTGACCCTGGCCGACTGGATTCCGAACAGCCAGCTGCACGTGTTCGGCCGCTGCGGCCACTGGACGCAGATCGAGCACGGTGCCCGCTTTGCGCGGCTGGTCGGCGATTTCCTCGCCGAGGCCGATTGATTCATCCCATCTACACGAGATGCCCACCATGGACACCCCGCTCATCCACCAGCTCGGCGACGAACTCTACACCGCGCTGCGCGACCGCCAGGTCGTGGAGCCGCTCACCAGCCGCCACGAGGCCATCACCATCGAGGACGCCTACCACGTGCAGCAGCGCATGATCGCGCGCCGGCTCGACGCCGGCGAGCGCATCGTCGGCAAGAAGATCGGCGTCACCTCGCGCGCCGTGATGAACATGCTCGGCGTCTTCCAGCCCGACTTCGGCTATCTCCTGGACGGCATGATCGTCGGCGAAGGGGAGTCGATCGACACGCGGACCCTGATCCAGCCCAAGGCCGAGGGCGAGATCGCCTTCATCCTGAAGCGCGACCTGATGGGTCCGGGCATCGGCAACGCCGACGTGCTGGCCGCCACCGAATGCGTCATGCCCTGCTTCGAGATCGTCGATTCGCGCATCCGCGACTGGAAGATCAGGATTGCCGACACCGTGGCCGACAACGCCTCCTGCGGCGTCTTCGTGCTCGGCGACAGTGCCGTCGATCCGCGCCGGATCGACCTGGGCACCTGCGGGATGGTGCTCGAGAAGAACGGCGAGATCGTCGCCACCGGCGCCGGCGCCGCCGCCCTCGGCTCGCCGGTCAATGCCGTCGCCTGGCTCGCCAACACGCTCGGCCGGCTCGGCATCGGACTGAAGGCCGGCGAGGTCGTGCTGTCGGGTGCGCTGGCCGCGATGTTCCCGGCCGCGGCCGGCGACAACTTCCGCGTTTCGATCGGCGGCCTGGGCGGCTGCTCGGTTCGCTTCCATTGAAGGACATCCACCCATGAAGAAGATCAAGTGCGCCCTCATCGGGCCCGGCAACATCGGCACCGACCTGCTGGCCAAGCTGCAGCGCAGCCCGCTGCTCGAACCCGTCTGGATGGTCGGCATCGACCCCGCGTCCGACGGGTTGCAGCGGGCCCGCGAGATGGGGCTCAAGACCACCGCCGACGGCGTCGACGGCCTGCTGCCGCACGTGGAGGCCGACGACATCCGGATCGCCTTCGACGCCACCAGCGCCTACGTGCATGCCGAGAACTCGCGCAAGCTCAATGCGCTCGGCGTGCGGATGATCGACCTCACGCCGGCGGCGATCGGGCCGTTCTGCGTGCCCTCGGTCAACCTGAAGGACCAGTTGCGCGACGCGCCGATGAACGTCAACATGGTCACCTGCGGCGGCCAGGCCACGATCCCGATGGTGGCCGCCGTGTCGCAGGTGCAGGCCGTGGCCTACGGCGAGATCGTCGCCACCGTGGCCAGCCGCTCGGTCGGCCCCGGCACGCGCAGGAACATCGACGAGTTCACGCGCACCACGGCCGGCGCGGTGGAGCAGGTCGGCGGCGCCGCCAGGGGCAAGGCGATCATCATCGTCAACCCCGCCGAGCCGCCGCTGATCATGCGCGACACCGTCCACTGCCTGACCGAGGACGCGCCCGACCAGGCCGCGATCACGGCGTCGGTGCACCGGATGATCGCCGAGGTGCAGAAGTACGTGCCGGGCTACAAGCTGGTGAACGGACCGGTGTTCGAAGGCAGGCGCGTGTCGATCTACCTCGAAGTCGAAGGCCTGGGCGACTACCTGCCGAAGTACGCGGGCAACCTCGACATCATGACCGCCGCCGCGGCACGCACGGCGGAATTGTTCGCCGAGTCGATGCTGGCCGGCCACCATCAACCCGAAGCCGCTGTGGCATAGGAGGCACCATGACCCTCAAAGGCAGGACGATCACCGTCCACGACATGACGCTGCGCGACGGCATGCATCCCAAGCGCCACCTGATGACGCTCGACCAGATGCGCCACATCGCCACCGGCCTCGATGAAGCAGGCGTGCCGCTGATCGAGGTGACGCACGGCGACGGGCTGGGCGGCAGCTCGGTCAACTACGGCTTTCCGGCGCACAGCGACGAGGACTACCTCGGCGCTGTGATCCCGCTGATGAAGAACGCGAAGGTCTCGGCCCTGCTGATTCCGGGCATCGGCACCGTCGACCACCTGCGCATGGCGCACGGGATCGGCGTGCACACAGTGCGCGTCGCCACTCATTGCACCGAGGCCGACGTGTCCGAGCAGCACATCGCGATGGCGCGCAAGCTCGGGCTCGACACTGTGGGCTTTCTCATGATGGCGCACATGGCCAGTCCCGCGACGCTGGCGAGCCAGGCACTGCTGATGGAAAGCTATGGCGCCAACTGCATCTACGTGACCGACTCCGCCGGCCACATGCTTCCGGAGGACGTGAGGGCGCGCATCGCCGCGGTGCGCGCGGCCTTGAAGCCTTCGACCGAACTCGGCTTCCACGGCCACCACAACCTGGCGATGGGCGTGGCCAATTCCATCGCTGCGGTCGAAGCCGGTGCCAACCGCATCGACGCCGCGGCCGCCGGGCTCGGCGCCGGTGCGGGCAACACGCCGATGGAGGTCTTCGTCGCCGTCTGCGACCGCATGGGCATCGAGACCGGCGTCGATGTGTTCCGCATCCAGGACGTCGCCGAAGACCGCGTGGTTCCGATCATGGACCATGTCATCCGGGTCGACCGCGACTCGCTGACCCTGGGCTACGCGGGCGTGTACTCGTCCTTCCTGCTGTTCGCCAAGCGCGCCGAGGCCAAGTACGGCGTGCCGGCGCGCGAGATCCTGGTCGAGCTCGGGCGCCGCGGCATGGTCGGCGGCCAGGAAGACATGATCGAGGACACGGCGATGACGCTCGCCCGGGCGCGCAATGCCACGCAGGAGGTGGCCGCATGAAACTCGACCTCGACACCATCGCCGCGCTGGCCGAGCACCTGGAGGGCTGCGAACTCGGCGCCAAGGACACGCCGAAGATCACCGACGAGTATCCCGAGATGGACTGGGACGACGCCTATGCGATCCAGAACGAGATCCGCCGGCGCAAGATCGCCCGTGGCCATCGCATCATCGGGCTCAAGGCCGGCCTGACCTCGCACGCCAAGATGAAACAGATGGGCGTGACCACGCCGGTGTTCGGCTTCATGGCCGACAGCTACGCGGTGCCCGAAGGCGGCGAATGCCGCATGGCCGAGTTGATCCATCCCAAGGTCGAGCCCGAGATCGCCTTCGTCACTCGCGCGCCGCTCAGGGGGCCGGGCTGCCACATCGGGGCGGTGCTCGCCGCGACCGACTTCGTGCTGCCCGGCATCGAGGTCATCGACAGCCGCTACCGCGACTTCAAGTTCGACCTGAAGAGCGTGGTCGCCGACAACACCTCCGCCTCGCGCTTCGTGGTCGGCGGGCGGCCGCGGCCGGCGGCCGAGGTCGACCTGCGCACGGTCGGCATCGTGCTGGAGAAGAACGGCGAGCCGGTGGCCTTCGGCGCCGGCGCCGCGGTGCTGGGACATCCGGCGGCGGCAATCGCGATGCTGGCGAATCACCTCGGCGCACGCGGCGAGGAGATCCCTGCCGGCACCCTGATCCTGTCGGGCGGCATCACCGAGGCGGTCGCGGTGAAGGCCGGCGATTCGGTCACGCTCAGGGTGCAGGGCATGGGCAGCGTCGGCCTGCGCTTCGCCTGAAGGAGACAGCCATGCCATTTGCCCAGATCTATCTCATCGAAGGCCGAAGCGAGGAGCAGAAGCGGGCGCTGATCGAAAAGGTCACGCACGCGATCGTCGAGGCGGTCGGCGCGCCCAGGGAGAACGTGCGGGTCTGGCTGCACGACGTGCCGAAGGAGAACTGGGGCATCGCGGGGGTCAGCGCGAAGGACCTCGGGCGCTAGCAGCAAGCTGCCGCCCTCCCTGCGCCAGAAATTTCTCTTTTCCCGGAGAAGGCGGGTCCAGGGCGGCGGCTTCGTGTCGATCTCGGCCAGAATTCCGGGATGCGAATCTGGCTTGTCGGATTGTGGATTGCCCTGACGATGCCTGTGTGGGCGGCGCAGGGGCTGGGCATGGGATACGAGCCGAAGTACCCGGACTCCTTCAAGCATTTCGACTACGTCAATCCCGACGCGCCCAAGGGCGGACACCTGACGCTGTCGGCGAGCGGTAGCTTCGACAAGCTCAATCCGTTCACGCTCAAGGGCACGCCCCCGGCCGGCATGGGCTACAGCCCCAACGGCTTCGTGTTCGCGGAATACGGCCTGGTCTTCGATTCATTGATGACGCCCAGCGAAGACGAGCCTTTCTCGAATTACGGGCTGCTGGCGGAAGACGTGCTCGTCGCCCCTGACCAGATGAGCGTGACTTTCCGCCTGAACCCCAAGGCCCGCTTCTCGGACAACACGCCCGTGCTGGCGCAGGACGTGAAGCACTCCTTCGATACCTTGATGAGTCAGCAGGCCGGCCCGACTTTTCGTTCCTATTGGAGCGACATCAAGGCGGCTGTCGTGATCGACGATCGCAGGATTCGTTTCGAGTTCAAGCGCCGGAATTCAGAGCTGCACATGATCATCGGGCAAATGCCCGTGTTCTCCCGAGCCTGGGGTCGGGGCAAGCCCTTCGATCAGGTCGTCGACGAGCCACCCGTGGCGAGCGGGCCCTACGTCGTCGACAAGGTGGATCCGGGCAAGTCCATCTCCTACCGGCGGCGACCGGACTACTGGGCCGCCGATCTTCCGGTTCGCAAGGGAATGTTCAACTTCGACAAGGTCAGCTATCAGTACTTCAGGGATCGACTCGGGGAGGAAGAGTCGATCAAGGTGGGTGCGCTCGACGCTCTCGAAGAGACATCGATCACCGCCTGGATTCGCCGCTACAAGGGCCGCCGTTTCGACTCCGGCGAAATCGTCAAGACCGAGATTTCGCACCGCCGCTTCACGGGCATGCGGGGTTTGGCAGTGAACCTGCGCCAGCCCCGCTTCGCCGATATCCGGGTGCGTCAGGCGCTGGCGCTGGCCTTCGACTTCGACTGGCTGAACCAGCATCTGTTCTATGGGCGCAGAGCTCGGACCCTCAGCTACTTCCAGAACAGCGACGACCTGATGGCAAGGCCGGAGCTCGGCCCGGACGAGCAGGCGCTGATCGCGCGGCTCGTGCACAGGCAGGACTATCTCAAGGTCGTGCAGGGGCCATTGCCTCGGCCCGCTGCGACCGGTGACACGCCCGAGGGGCTGCGACGCAACCTGGTCGAAGCGCAGGCGCTGCTGAAGGCGGCGGGTTGGTCCTACCGGGATGGCGCGCTGCGCGACGGCGACGGCAAGCCATTCGTGATCGAGATCGACATCGCTGACCGCAGTTCGGAACCCGTGCTGGCGCCCTACGCGAGAAACCTGGGCAAGCTCGGGATCTCGCTGCAGTATCGCCTTCGCGATGCCGCCCTGATCAAGAAGAGGCTCGACGACTTCGACTTCGACATGACCATTCAGATCCTGGGCGGCTCATCGAGTCCCGGCAACGAGCTCTACGACGACCTGGGCTCGAAGTCCGCGGCCGAGCGGGGCAGCCAGAACCTCAGCGGGATCAGCGACTCGGTGATCGATGAACTCATCGACATCATCGTCAAGAGCCCTGACCGCGCATCCCTTGCAACGGCTGTCCGGCTGCTCGACAGGTTCTTGCTGCATCAGCACTACGTGGTTCCCCTGTACTACGGCAAGCAGTACTACATGCTTCACAAGCGCAACCTGCGGCGCCCCGATGCCGAGTTGCCGCAGCGTCTGCTTGCGGGCTCTGCGTTGCTGACGACCTGGTGGATGGACCCGCCGAAGACGGGTGCGCATGATTGAGTATTCTCTGCGGCACCCGACTCACCCCGGATAGAGCCGCGCCGTCAGCTTGGCGCTCGCCTTTCGCAGCGTCGGCAGGAAGGCATCCCGGAACTCGATGAGTTCCATCCGCTCCGACCGCACCGCGATGCTCATGCCGGCCACCGTCGCGCCATCGCGGTCCAGCACCGGCACCGCCATCGAGCGCACGCCGAGTTCGAGTTCGCCGTCGCTGCCGGCATAGCCTTCGTCGCGGCAGCGGTCCACCAAGGCCAGCACCGCATCGGCCTCGAACACCGTGCGCGGCGTCAGTGCGCGACGCGGCATCGCGCGCACACGGCGCTCGGCCTCGCCGGACGGCAGGCTGGCCAGCAGCACCCGACCGAGCGCCGAGCAGTACGCCGGCAGCCGCGACCCGATGCCCAGACCGATGCTGAGGCTGCGCCGCGCGGTCGAGCGCGCGATGATGATTGCGTCGTCCTCCAGCAAGGTCCCGAGCGATGCGGATTCGCGCGTGCGCTCCGACAGCGCGTCGAGCAGCGGCTGCGCCAGCGACGGCGTCGGCCGCGACGCTAGATAAGCATGCGCGACCAGCAGCACCTTGGGCAGCAGCCAGAAGCGCTTGCCGTCGCTGTCGAGGTAGCCGAGGGCGCGCAGGGTCAGCAGCGACCGCCGCGCCGAAGCCGGCGAGCCGCCGGTGAGCCGCGCCACCTCCGACACGGTGAGGCGGTTGTGCTGGCGGCCGAAACAGGTCAGGACCTCCATGCCCTTCTGCAGCGAGGCCACGAAATTCTTGTCCACGGGCTCTGGGGCGGATGAGCCGCCAACGTCATTTTTGCGCATAGCGCAAATCTAGCTTGTTTGCCTTGCGCTGTATCAAGACACTTGGGCTTCCCCCGATGAACGAATGACACGGAGATACCGAGACATGATCAAACCCTTCGCCCGGCGCCTGGGCGCGGCCTGCCTGGCCGCTGCCTTCCTGGCCGGCGCGGCCGCTGCCCAACCAGGCAAACCCCTGAGAATCGTGGTTCCGTTCCCGGCCGGCGGCACCGCGGACATCCTTCCGCGCGTGGTCGCCGCGAAGCTGCGCGACAGCTTCCCTGCCGGCGTCGTGATCGAGAACCGCACCGGTGCCGGCGGCAATATAGGCGCCGAATCGGTCTTCAACGCGCCGCCCGACGGCGAGACGCTGCTGGCGTCGCCGCCGGCGCCGATCGCGATCAACCAGCACCTCTACCGCAAGCTGAGCTTCGATCCCGCGAAATGGGTGCCGGTCACGATGATCGCCACTGTGCCCAACGTGCTGGTGGTGAACCCCAAGCTGCCGGTCCGCAGCGTGCCCGAGCTCATCGCCTACCTGAAGGCGAACCCCGGCAAGCTCAGCTACGGCTCGCAGGGCAACGGCACCACCTCGCACCTGACCGCCAGCATGTTCATGCAGCTGACCGGAACCGACATGGTCCATGTCCCGTACAAGGGCACGGCGCCGGCGCTGGTCGACCTGGTCGGCGGACAGATCGACGTCTTCTTCGACAACCTGAGCTCGTCGCTGCCGTTCCACCAGAGCGGCAGGCTGCGCATCCTCGCGATCGCCGACGAGCAGCGCGCGCAGGTCCTGCCCGACGTCCCCACCTTCGCCGAGCAGAAGCTGCCGGCCATGAACGCCGTGACCTGGTTCGCGCTCGTGGCGCCGCCGGGCACGCCCGCCGCCAAGGTGCAGGCGACGCAGAAGGCCTTTGCCGACGCACTCGCGTTGCCGGATGTCAAGCGGCAGTTCGCCGAACAGGGCGCAGAGCCGCGCGGCTGGGACAGCGCCCGGACCGGCCAGTTCATCCAGGCCGAGTCGGCCAAGTGGGCCAAGGTCATCAAGAACGCCAACGTCACCCTGGACTGACACCATGACGCAAGACACTCAACCGATCCACTGGGCCGGCCCCGGCCTCACGCGCATTCCGTTCGCGCTCTACAGCGACGCGCAGACCGGCGTCGACGAACAGGCACGCATCTTCCGCGGCGAGGTCTGGAACTACCTGTGCCTCGAAGCCGAGTTGCCCGACAGCGGCAGCTACCGCACCACCTTCGCGGGCGAGACGCCTGTGGTGGTGGTGCGCGACGGCGACGGCGAGATCTATGCCTTCGAGAACCGCTGCGCGCACCGCGGCGCGCTGATCGCGCTCGAGAAGTCCGGCCGCGCCGAGAACTTCCAGTGCGTCTACCACGCCTGGAGCTACAGCCGCCAGGGCGATCTCACGGGCATCGCCTTCGAGAAGGGCGTGAAGGGGCAGGGCGGCATGCCGGCGGGCTTCTGCAAGGAAGAACACGGCCCGCGCAAACTGCGCATCGCGACCTTCTGCGGGCTGGTCTTCGGCAGCTTCAGCGAGGACGTGCCGGGCATCGAGGAGTACCTCGGCGACGAGATCTGCCAACGCATCGAGCGCGTGCTGCACAAGCCGGTCGAGGTCATCGGCCGCTTCACGCAGGCGCTGCCGAACAACTGGAAGCTGTACGTGGAGAACGTCAAGGACAGCTACCACGCGAGCCTGCTGCACCTGTTCTTCACCACCTTCGAGCTCAACCGCCTGTCGCAGAAGGGCGGCGTGATCGTCGACGAGAGCGGCGGCCACCACGTGAGCTATTCGATGATCGACCCGGCAGCCCAGAAGGACGCCTCGTACAAGGAGCAGGCCCTGCGCTCGGACAATGACCGCTATCGCCTCAAGGACCCGAGCCTGCTGGCCGGCTTCACCGAGTACGGCGACGGCGTGACCTTGCAGATCCTCTCGGTCTTCCCCGGCTTCGTGCTGCAGCAGATCCAGAACTGCCTCGCGGTGCGCCAGGTGCTGCCCAAGGGCGTGGCGCGCACCGAGCTCAACTGGACCTACCTGGGCTACGCCGACGACACGGCCGAGCAGCGCAAGGTGCGGCTCAAGCAATCGAACTTGATCGGACCGGCCGGCTTCATCTCGATGGAGGACGGTGCGGTCGGCGGCTTCGTGCAGCGCGGCATCGCCGGCGCCCACGACCACGACGCGGTCGTAGAGATGGGCGGTGACAGCACCGTCTCCAGCGAGGGACGCGCCACCGAAGCCTCGGTACGCGGCTTCTGGAAGGCCTATCGCCACCACATGCGCGCCTGACCCGCAGAGGAAGAACACGATGATCGACTTGCTGGCGCTCTGCGCCTTCCATGCCGCCTACGCCGACGCCATCGACAGCGATGCACTCGAGCAGTGGCCCGACTTCTTCGCCGAAGACGCCGACTACCGCATCACGCACATCGAGAACGAGCGCGAGGGCCTGCCCGCCGGCATCGTCTACGCCGACTCGCGCGCGATGCTCGAAGACCGCATCGCGGCCCTGCGCGAGGCCAACATCTACGAGCGGCAGCGCTATCGCCATATCCTCGGCATGCCGCTGCTGCTGAAGTCCGAGGGCGAGCAGGCGGAGGCCCGCACCCCCTTCCTGGTGGCGCGCATCATGGCGAGCGGCCAGACGGAGGTGTTCGCCACCGGCGTCTACCAGGACCGCTTCGTGCGGCGGGACGGGCTGCTGCTGCTGCTGCAGTCGCGCGTGGCCATCTGCGACAGCACGGTGACCGACACGCTGCTCGCGCTGCCGCTGTGAACGCGAGCACGAATCCGCCGCCGCGCCGCCTGGCGCTGGCGGCCGGCGATCCCAACGGCATCGGCCCTGAAATCGCGCTCAAGGCCCTGGCGGGACTGCCGGCCGAAACACGCGCCGGCATCACCCTGTACGGCCCCGTCGGCGTGCTGGAACGCACGGCCGCGGCACTCGGCTGCAGCGCGCTGCTGGGCGAACTGCGCATCGTCGATGCCGGGCAACTGCCGGCCGAGGCTGCCCGGCCCGGCCGCATCGACGCCGCGGCGGGCGCCTCGGCCGTGGCATCGGCGAGCGCGGCGATCGAGGCCTGCCGGCGCGGCGAGGCCGACGCGGTGATCGCCTGCCCGCATCACGAGATCGCGATCCATCGGGCCGGCATCGCCTTCAGCGGCTATCCGTCGCTGGTCGCGCGCGTCTGCACCGTGCCGGAGGATTCGGTGTTCCTGATGCTGGTCGGCGGCGGGCTGCGGATCGTGCATGCGACCCTGCACGAGAGCGTGCGCAGCGCGCTCGGCCGGCTGACGCCCGAGTTGGTGGCAGCGGCTGCGCGTGCAGGTGCGAGGGCCTGCGCCGTGCTCGGCGTTCCCGCTCCTTCGATCGGCGTCTTCGGCATCAACCCGCATGCCTCCGAAGGTGGCCTGTTCGGCGCCGAAGATGCCGACATCGTCGAGCCCGCGGTGCGCATGCTGCAGACCGAAGGCCTGTGCGTCGACGGCCCCCACGGAGCCGACATGCTGCTGGCACAGCGCCGGCATGATCTCTACGTGGCGATGCTGCACGACCAGGGCCACATCCCGATCAAGCTGCTGGCGCCGAACGCGGCCAGCGCGCTCAGCATCGGCGCCGACGTGCTCCTGTCGAGCGTGGGCCACGGCAGTGCGATGGACATCGCCGGCCGAGGCATCGCCGACTGCACGGCACTGCTGCGAACCATTGCGCTGCTGTCCGGTGCGCCGCAACAACCGCTCACCAGAGACTGAAGCCATGACCCATCGCGTGACCATTGCCGGCAGCGACCTTGCATTCGATTGTGCCGACGCCGAATCCGTGCTCGATGCCGCCCTGCGCGCCGGCATCGAGTTGCCCCATTCATGCCGCAAGGGCGTGTGCGGCAACTGTGCCGGGCGGGTCGAAGCTGGCGAGGTCGAGGGCCTGGCCGGCGCATCGATCCGCAACGAGGCCTGCCTGCCGGACCAGGTGCTCTTCTGCATGTGCGCGCCGCGCACCGACCTGGCGATCGCGCCGGTCTCGTGGCACCGCGTCGACCCGACGGCGCGCAAGCGCTTCCAGGCCAAGGTGTTCCGGAATCAGCTTGCTGCGCCGGATGTCTCGGTGCTGCAGCTGCGCCTGCCGGCCGGGCAGCGCGCGAAGTTCCACGCTGGCCAGTACCTGCAGGTCGATGCCGGCAACGGCACGACGCGCTGCTATTCGATGGCCAATGCGCCACACGAGAGCGACGCGCTGACGCTGCACATCCGCCACGTGCCGGGCGGCGCCTTCAGCGCCCGCGTGTCGGGGCTGCAGCAGGGCGATCTGCTGGAAATCGAACTGCCCTTCGGCGCGGTCACGCTCGACAGCGCCTCGGCGCGTCCGATCGTCTTCGTCGCCGGCGGCACAGGCTTCGCGCCGGTCAAGTCCCTGATCGACGACATGGCCAAGCGCCGGGTCGTGCGGCCGATCACGCTGATCTGGGGCGCGCGCCACGCCGAGAGCCTCTACCTGCGGCCGGCGGTGGCACGGTGGCAGCGCCAGTGGCCGGACTTCCGCTTCGTCGCCGCGTTGAGCGATGGGGCGGCCGAGGAGGGCGATGAAGCGTTCACCGGCCGGGTCGATGCGGCGCTGGCCGCACACTGCCCCGACCTCGCGGGGCACGAGGTCTATGCCTGCGGTTCGCCGGCCATGGTCCATGCGGTGCGCGAGATGGCGGTCAGGCACTGCGGCCTCGATGCGGCCGGCTTCCATGCCGATGTGTTCGTGGAAGGGCCGGCCTGACGATGGTGCGGGCGGTAGCATTCCCTCCCATGGGAATGATCGCCCGCCTGCTGGCCGACGCCGTGCTGCTGTTGCACGGGCTGTTCATCCTGTTCGCCGTCCTCGGCGGCCTGGGTGTGTGGCGGTGGCCGCGCCTCGCATGGCTTCACCTGCCGGCTGCGGCCTGGGCCGGCTGGGTGGTGTCGGCCGGCTGGATCTGTCCGCTGACGCCGCTCGAGAACAGCTTGCGCCGCAGTGCCGGCGAGGCGGGCTATGGCGGCGGGTTCATCGAGCACTACCTGCTCGGGCTGATCTATCCCGAAGGCCTGACGCGCCCGGTGCAGATCGGGTTGGGGGCGGGCGTGCTGCTGTTCAATGCGGTGCTCTATGGCTGGCTGATGGCTCGCCGGATGCGGGCGGGTCGGGCGCCAGGCCGATGAAGGACAGCAGCGGCGGCAACACCGGCCCGCCGATCCATTCGAGCGGCTTTGCCATCGCGCCGATCAACGTGACGTGGTCGAGGTCATCGAACGCCCGCACCTCGACCTTCACCCCGCTCGTCCGCAGCCGTTCGGCCATCCGGCCCGTGTTGCGTGCCGGATCGACCAACCGGTCGTGGGTGGCCACCATCAGCAGCGCCGGCGGCGAAGCGGCGGAGGCATGGGCGAGCGGTTGCGAGCCCGGTGCCGTTTCCGGCCAGTTGAAGGCCACCTGCGTCTTCGGATCCCCGATCGGCAGGAAATCGTAGGGGCCGGCCAGACCGATCCAGCCCGCGAGTTGCGACGGATCACCACCGTCGGCGCGCAGCCAGCGGGCGTCCAGCGCCACCATCGCGGCCAGGTAGGCGCCGGCGCTGTGGCCCATCACGAACACTTGCCGCGGATCGGCCCCCAGCCGCGCGGCGTTGTCGATGCCCCATCGGGTGGCCGTGGCACTGTCGCGGACGAACACGGGGTAGGTCGCCCGCGGCGACAGCCGGTAGTCCGGAATCACCACCACGGCGCCGCGTGCCGCCAATGCCTCGCCGACGAACCTGTAGTCGGCCCGCTCGCCAGTGGTCCAGCTGCCGCCGTAGAAAAAGACGACCAGCGGACGCTTGCCTTCCGCGGGTGGGCGGTCGGCGAGCGGGCGGTAGACGTCGAGTTGCTGGCGCGGCTGCGGGCCGTAGGCCATGCCTGTTTCCAGCCGGTAGCTGGTGCTCGGCACCAGGCCGTTGACGATTTGCGCAGGCGAGCAGCCTGCCAGAAGGGCGCCGGCCAGCACGGCGGCCCAGCAGAGGTGCGACGTCATGCAGGTGATACGCGCGACGGTCGCCGTCGGATCACACGAGAGCGCCGGGTGCCCCGGTCCTCAGCGCCGAGCCGTACCCAACAGCGCAAGCAGCGCCAGCAGGACCACGCCGCTGCCGAACTCGTAGGCCGTCACGACGATGTTGCCCTGGTGCGCCACGTCGTACCCCGCCACCATCGCGGGCAGCCCCATCGCCAGGTAGGCGATCACGAACAGCACCGACAGCACGCCGGCCCGCTCCTGCGGCGCGATCAGCAGCACCACGCTGCGCAGCGCGCCCTGGAAGCCGGTTCCGAAGCCCAGCCCCGCGACCGCGCTGCCGAGCAGGAACAGCAGCACCGAATGCTGCGCGATCGCGGTCATCACGAGGGCCATGCCGGCGATCAGGGCGACGGCGCCGAGCCGCATCAGCGCCCTGGGCGAGGCTTCGCGGATCAGGTACACCGCCAGTGCGCCGCTGCCGGCCAGCACGAAGAGCGCGAATCCGCCGAGGAGAATCGAGGTCGTGCCCGCGAAACTGCGGATCAGCGTCGGCCCGAGCGATGCGTAGAAGCCGGCCATTGCCCAGACCGCGACCAGCGCGGGGGCCGCCAGCAGCAACGGCCCGCGCACCGCGAGCGGCACCGCCAGCCGTGGCCTGAGCGAGGCCCATGCGCCCGTCCGCACGGGGGCCGTCTCTTCAATGAAGAACACCGCGACGCCCTGCAGCACGAAGATGCTGCCGAGCAGCGCGTAGACCAGGTGCATCGGTGCCGGCAGGTACTGGATCATCAGCCCTGCGACGAGGCCGCCGGCCGCCGTGCCCATCATCGGCGCGACCGAGTTCGCGATCGCACCCCGGCCCTTGTCGATGTCGAGCAGGCCGGCGCCCGCCGCCGCGATCGCGGCGCCAGCCGACAGCCCCTGGACCACGCGCGCCAGCAGCAGGTCGGGCAGCCCGTCGGCGGTGGCGAACACCAGCATGCTCACGGCCTGCGCCGCGGCGGCGGCGATCAGGATCGGCCGGCGCCCGACGTGGTCCGACAGCCGGCCGCCGACCAGCAGCGCCGACAGCACCGCCAGCGCATAGATCCCGAAGGCCAAGGTCAGCATCGTGGCCGAGAAGCCCCATTGCTTCTGGTAGATCGCATAGAAGGGCGTCGGCGCGCTCGATCCCGCGAGAAAGCCCAGCGTCATCGAGGCCTGCAGCAGGAAGGCGGCATTCGGCGAGAGGCGGCGGCGTGTGGGCACAGGCGCTGTGAGGGCGGTCGGGCAGAGGGAGGTCATGGACGTGCTCCGGGAATTCAAGAAACCATACAGACCGATCTGTCTGGTGCTTGCAGTGTACAGACCGGTCTGGTAATGTCAAGCCCATGGAAACGAAACAAGCGGTGGCGCCGGAACGCCGCTCGGCGCGCGACCGCCTGCTGGCGGCGGCGGACGAGCTTTTCTACGAAGGCAGCATCCACACGGTCGGCATCGAGCGCGTGATCGAGCGCGCGGGCGTGGCCAAGGCCTCGCTCTACGACACCTTCGGCAGCAAGGAGGAACTGATCCGGGCCTACCTCGAGGCGCGGCAGGCGGCCCGCAAGGCACGCATCACCGCCAGGCTGGCGACCTGCGCGACCCCGCGCGACCGGCTGCTGGGCGTTTTCGATGCAATGGAAGAACTCATGTCCACGCCCGGCTATCGCGGCTGCGCCTTCAACCGGGCGGCGGCGGAGTCGAAGCCGGGCACCCCGGTCAAGGGCGCCTGCGACGACGCCCGCAACTGGATGAGGGACTTGTTCACCGGCCTGGCCCGGGATGCCGGCGCGGCCGATGCCGACCACCTGGCGAGCCAGCTGGTGCTGCTCTACGACGGCGCTTCGGTGTCCGGCCAGATGGGGACGGGCGGCAGCGCGGCGGCTGCGGCGCGCGAGATGGCGGCGCTGCTGCTGGATGCGGCGACGGCGAAGACGTCCCCGCCAGGACCAGGCCGCGCGAAGGCCGCTCAGATCTCGATGATCTGATTCAAGGTTTCGCAAGCCGCTTCGAAGACCGAAGGCGGCACCTGTTTCCAGGGGTGCGCCTTGGCTCTGCGCAAGCGCCAATCGAAGGATTTCGGCTGGTGCGCAAGCACGTAGCTGTCGACGTTCTTGGGCCCGCTGAAACGAATGGCGAATGGGTTGGTGTCGTTGTATGACGCCGTCGTCATCGGCAAGCCGATGACTAGGCTCGTTCGATCATTGAATGCCTTGGGAGAAAGCACCAGCATCGGGTGCAGATCCTTCATTTCTCTGCCGACCTGGGGATTGAAGTCGATCCAGATGATGTCCCTGCGGTCGGGAACCCACGATGGCGCCTTTGCCATCAGAACAATTCGGCGCCAAGACGCTCTGCGGCCATGGCTTCGCCGCCATGCCTGGAGGGCTCGAAGGCCTTGAGTTTCTGCGCGAGCGACAGCTTGGCCTCGCCAGCAACGCGCAGAAAAATGCCGCCTTCGACGACCTCCACGGTGATGGGCATGCCCCGCGCCAAGCGGGCGGCGCGGGCGACCGGCGCAGTCAGTCGCACCGCCAGGCCATTGCCCCACTCCTGGATCGTTTGTTCGGCCTTGACGTGGTCGGAAGACATGGCTTTCTCGTTCATGTGAAGAGGCACTCTACCTTCTGGGTTTCGATGTGTCAACAGGTAGAAACGGCGCTCGCGCAGACTCGTTTCTGCTCACGATCGTCATCTCGCGCTCGTTGGCCGTGACCTCGAACATCGACAGCAGTTCCTGACCCAGAAGGGCGTCCGGCGACTTGCCGCCCAGCGACCCCACGACCACCGTCGCCTGCCGCACCCTGAACGGACCGAAGGTCATCGGAACGCCCTCGATCCGCCTTCCTTCCATGATGCCGCCGCTGGTCTGGACATGGGCCGGCGCGCCGCCGATCAGGTTGGCGCGGGCGGCGAAGGCCTCGGTGACGGCGACGCCGGCCTGCACGGTCGATGCCTTGTCGATCACGAACTGCACCGGGAAGCCGTTGACCGAGCCACGGATCCAGAAGCGGCCGTCCTGGCCGATCGGCACCGTGATCTGCCGGGAACCGTCGATCGCGATGTCTGCCGTCTTGTCTGCATGCGGCCGGTCCGGGTCGACCAGCACGCAGCCGCGCGATTTCAGCTGCGCCGCCCCCTCGCCGGAGGGCACGTTGGTGTAGGTCTTGCCGCATTTGAAGATCGGCTCGGCGGCGGCCGGCTGCAGGACCAGGCCAGCGGCCAAGGCGGCCGGCGCGCCCAGGAGGCGCAGCGTGGATCGGGCGTGCTGGAACATGGGGCACCTCGCGCGACAAACGACAAGGCGGACGATGCCTCAATCGATCGCCATGCGGCGTCGGCCGGGTGCGGCGGCAGCCGAGCGGTGGGCTGGAAGCGCCGGACGGCGCCCGGTTCAGAACTGCAGGGCGAGCGCGCCGAGGTCGGCGAAATGTACTTCCACGCGATCCCCCGAAACGGCGTCGCCGAGGCCGCTCCAGCTGCCGGTGGTGACCACGGTGCCGCCGGGCACCGTGCGGCCGCCGCGCGTCGCATGGGCCAGCCACGACGGCAGCAGCCAGGTCGGGTCGCCCAGCGGATGGGTGCCCTCGAACGACTGGGGCTGCACGCCTCCGATCCTCATTTCACAGCGCTGGCGCGACCAGTCGCGTTCGTCGAAGGCGCGCCATTCGCCGAACACCAGCGCGCCGTGCGACTGCTGGTCGGCGAGCTTCAGCCATGCGACGTCCGGCGCATCCGGCGCCGGCGCAGCCCAGCGGGTGTCCACCACCTCGACCGAGACGGTCATCGCGTCGACGAGTTCGCGCGCCGGCGGGGTCGTGCCGGCAGCCCATGCGGCGACTTCCCCGGCCGTCACGTCGCGCCGCGTGCGCAGGGCGACTTCGGCCTCGATGCCGCGACGGTGAAAGTGCTGCCCCTGCAGCGAGGCCGTCTGCCCCGGCGCCACGGCCTGCACGCCCGCCGGCGGCAGGCCGGCATGCGTGAGCACCGCCTGGCGCGAGGGCCCGCCCGACTTCCAGAAGCGCGGCGGCGTGCCGCCGAACCAGCCGAGCGCGGCCGCCACGCGGTTCTGCACCGCATAGGCCTCGTCGGCATCGCGCAGGCAGCCGAGCCAGGGCGCCATCGGCAGGGCCTGGCCGCTGCGCCGGGCGCCGGCGAGGGCATCGGCCAGGCGCTGGAGGCGGTCGTCGCCGCTCACCGGGTGACGGCTCATGACATCAGGCTCACGTGCGCCGACACCACGCGCCAGCCGTCCGTCATCCGCACCCAGGTCTGGCTCTGGCGGCCGATGCGCTCGCTGCCTTCGCGGCGGAACTCGATGTTGGCGACGGCGAAGTCCTGCCCGAAGGTGGTGATCGCGCGGGCCGTGATGGTGCGCTCGAGGTTGTTCGCAGGCCGGCCCCGGCGAAACGCCTGGATCGCCTCGAAACCATAGAGGTTCTCGCCGGCGCCGTAGCGCAGGGTATGGGGAGACACCCAGAACAGGCGGTCGAGCGCGGGCACGTCGTTGCTCGTGAGCGCGCGCTCGTATTCGTCGAAGACGGCCTCGACTTCGGCGAGGACTTGCGGCAGGTTGATGGCGGGATCCATGGTGTTCCGGTGAAGGGGAGTGGGTTCAGTGATGCGGCACTTCGCGCTGGCAAGAAGCGTACCTTGCCAACGGCGATGGCTTGGACATCAGCAGGTCACGCCACCGTCGATGACCAGGCTCTGCCCGGTCATGAAGGCGCCGGCCTGCGAGGCCAGGAAGACCGCCGCGCCGGCGATCTCGTCGGGCTCGCCGATGCGCCGCAGCGGCGTGCTGTCGGTGCGGCGCCGCAGGGTCTCGGGGTCTTCCCAGAGAGCGCGCGCGAAGTCGGTCTTGATCAGGCCGGGCGCGATGCAGTTCACGCGCACGTTGTGCGGCCCGTATTCGACGGCCAGGTTGCGCGCCAGCTGGAAGTCGGCCGCCTTCGAGACGTTGTAGGCGCCGATCACCGGCGAGCCGCGCAGCCCGCCGATCGACGAGACGATGATGATCGAACCGTCCCTGCGCTCGATCATCTGCGGCACGGCGAAATTGATCAGCCAGTGGTTGGCGATGACGTTGTTCTCGAGGATCTTGCGGAACTGGTCGTCCTCGATGCCGCCGAGCGGGCCGTAGTAGGGGTTCGATGCCGCGTTGCACACCACGATGTCGATCCGGCCCAGCTGCCGCGTGGTCTCGTCGACCAGGTGCTTCAGCTCGTCCTTGGACGAGATGTTGGCGGGGATGGACAGGGCCGCACCCGGGCCCTGGGCACGGTTGATTTCGTCGCGCACCTCGGCGCAGGCGTCGGCCTTGCGCGACGAGATCACGACCCGGGCGCCGTGCTCGGCCAGGCGCAGGGCGATGGCGCGGCCGATGCCGCGCGACGAGCCGGTGACGATGGCCACCTTGCCGGCCAGCGAGAACAGGGACATGGGACTCTCCGTTGGAAGTGATGGGAGCGATGCGACGACCCGCATCCAGGGCCGAAGCATGCCAGCCTTTGGCCCGCCCCCTGCACGCCGATCGGCCCCTTCACTGGCGCCCCCCCGTGACGCGGAAGCTGGCCTCGATCTGTTCCAGGTCGCCCTTGTAGGTCGCGAAATCGCTGCGCGGCGCGGAAATCATCAGGACATAGCCGGTCTCGCCGTCCACGGCGGCGACGATCTTGAGCACGGCCTCGGTGCCGCGCGGATTGACGCCGGTGAACCAGGCGTAGGCGCCCGGCTTGCCGCCGAAGAGGGCATCGCCCGAACTGGTGCCGGCGAAGCGCGGCCACTGCGACGGGAACTTCTGCCCGATCGCCTCGACCAGCCCCTTGGGCGCACCGCGGCCGCTGACCTTCATCACGCTCGCATAGGCGGGACCCTTGAGGAACGACACGCCCCCGGACTGCGCCTCGACCCGCCAGCCGGGTGGCACCTGCAAGGCATAGCGGCCGTCGGGGTCGGTATACGTGGTTTGGGCGTGCACCAGCGGCACGGCGGCCAGCATGAGCGCGGCCAGGAACGGATGTCTCATCGTCATGCCTCCTCGCGTCAGGGTCCCACGAGAACGAAAGCGCCCCATGCTTGGGGGCGGTCCCGGCCCCGATCCCTGATGACCATCTGCCGGAGTTCCAACTGAGCATCCCGCAACGCGAGGTGCTTGTCCATGCCTGACAGCCACTTGCGATAGAAGAGCGTCATCAGCACGCGGGTCTCATCGTCGGGCACCTTCCACAGGCTCATCATCACGCTCTGCGCGCCGGCCAGTTCGAACGCCCGCCGCAGCCCGAGCACGCCCTCGCTCTGCAGCACCCGCCCGAGGCCGGTCTCGCAGGCGCTCAGCACCACCAGCTCGGTGCCGCGCAGATCGAGCATCGACGCCTCCAGCGCGGTCAGCACGCCGTCGTCGTTCGCGCCCGATGCGCCTTCGTTGGCGCCGGCCAGCACCAGGCCGGAGCGCAGCATCGGGTCCTCGGGCGTCCCCGGCCGCGCGCCCTGGCGCTCGAAGAAGCCGTGGCTGGCCACATGGAGCACGCGCGGATGCCGAACGCCCTTGAGGTAGGACTCGGTCGCCGCTTTGCCCTCGACGCTTTTCACCTGCCAGCCGGCGTCGGCCAACAGGCGCGACAGCGCCGCGATCTCCTCGCGCGTGCCCGGCAGCGGCGAAAAGGCCGGCTTGCCCGATGCGCTGCCGAAGTCCACGTTGCCGATCAGCACGGCGCCGTTCGCCGACACGGGCGCAGGGGCCGCGAGCAGGTCGCGCGTGCTCGACAGCAGGCGCAGGTCCAGCCTTTCGGCGAGCAGGCTGCCGCCGTCCCCGACGGTGGCCCAGGCGACCTGGTTCAGGATGTCGTCCGGGGCCAGGTGGATGCGCTTCGCATCCGCCAACGCGGGCTCGAGCGGTGTCCAGAACGCGTCGCGGAAGCTGCGTTCGCCGGCCGGCGGCGGATCGCGCGCCAGCCCGGCGCGCCGCCGGTAGTCCCGGATGGGTGCGGCCAGGCTGGCGGCATCGCCGAGCGCGACCAGCCGGGGAGGGCGGTCGCCGGGCGTCAGCACCAGCGCGGCAAAGCGCCGGCGCGCGGCGCGGTCGTTGCCGCGCGGTGGCTCGAAGGCGATGTACTCGACCGCCGCCTCCTGCGCCTTCAGGGCCGCGCGAACGTCCCGCCATCGGGCCGGCCTGGCGCCTCGTTCCTCCTGCGCGGCGAAAGCAGCCGAGCGTCTTGCCAGCTGCCGCTCCAGGTCGGCGCCTTCGCGCGCCAGCCGGTCGACAGCGTCGCCCGTCGTGCCGCGGCGCCGCAGGTTCGCCAGCAGGGTGCGCCGTTCGCGCAACCGCACCGTCAGCGCGATCGCCTGGGGGTCGCCCTCGCGTTCGATGCGCGCCAGCAGGGCGCGGACGCTGAACGCGACCATCCCCTTGCGCGCCAGCACCGCGTCGTACATGCCGCCCGCAAGCTCCGGCCGCGGTCCCGCATAGGCCAGCACGAATTCGAAATAGGCCGAGAAGAACCGGTCCGTGTCTTCGAGCAGGCCCAGGCGCTCGTCCTCGCTCATGAAGCCGAAGTACTGCGCGAGCCGCGCCCGCAGGTTGGCAAAGGCCCGATCGAAGTAGGCCTGCGCGCAGTCCGGCTTGCCGGCCGCGTGGCAGAGGGCGCCCAGGTCGATCAGGCTGCGTCCGAGGTCGGGATGGTCGGCGGGCAGCCGCTCGCGGATCGCCAGTGCGCGCAGCATCAGTTCTTCGGCCTTCCGGTGCTCGCCGCGCTCCTCCAGGACCACGCCGAGGCCGTGCAGCGAGGTCGCCGTCACCGGATGGCTGTCGCCGAAGGCGCGCAGCCGGATCTCCAGCGCCCATTCGAGCAGCCTCCGGGCGTCGTCGTACGCCCCTTCGCGCGCCTTCAGCGATGCCATCAGGCTGAAGGTCTCGGCGATCGCGGGGTCGCGGCGCGACCGGTCCGGCAGCAGCGCCATGCTCTTTTCGGCCAGCGACCAGGCGTCCTGGAAGCGGCCTTCGCGGATGTAGAGGTTGGCCAGGTTGTTGAGCCAGGTGGCGACGAACAGCTGCGGTGTTCCGATGCCGTCGCCGAGGCCCAGGGCCTGCTTGTAGAGCCGCTCGGCGTCATCGAGCCGGTTCACCCTGCCGTAGAACAAGCCCAGGTTGTTGAGCAGGGCCCCCATGTCCGCCGGCCCGACACCCCAGCCGGTGCGGCCGATGTCGACGGCGCGGCGCAAGGGCGCCTCCGCCTGGTCGTATTGGCCACCGTCGAGATAGGCCAGCCCGAGATTCGACAGCGCGGCCGCCAACCCCGGGTGGTCCTTGCCGAGGCGGGCTTCGGCTTGCGCGACCGCGTTCTTCGCGGCCGCGACCGCTTCGTCGTAGCGGCCCTGCTCGAGCAGGACCACCGCCTGCCGGTTGATCGCATAGATCGCCTGGACCTCCTGCGGACCCTGGGCGCCCGAGCCCGCCGCGGCACCCGCGACGATCGCCGCCAAGGCGAACTGCGTCACGAGCGGGTGCTTCATGGATGCGGTCCTCGCCGGCGCGCGGCCGGCCTGGATCAGGCGCTCATGATTCTGCCCGCCAACCGGCGATCAGGCGCCTGATCACGCCGGCACCGCCCTTGGGGTCGGAGCCGATCGGGCGATCCCGGTACAGCGCGCGCAGTTCGCCGAGCACCTCGTTCAGCGCCGCGAGGTTGCGTTCGGTATAGAGCCAGACGCCGGTGACGACGAAGTGCCCGGGCACGGCGGACGGCTTGGGCGCGACCTGGACGTTCTCGATCCCGATGCGATGCATGATCTCGGCCCGATCGGCCGAGTGCTGGGTGGCGCCGGCCAGCATCGTCACGGGGCGCGTGAAGGCAAAACTCACCGCCTGCACCTGCTCGAAGTGCTCGACCACGAAAGCGCAGATCTCCAGGAAGACGAGCCGGCCCAGATGCCGGGCCTCCTCCAGACCGCTCAGCGGCGGCGTGAAGTGCTCCACCCGGATCTCGGACCCGGTCGGGCTGACCGGCACCGGGTCAAGGGTGCAGACCAGCAGCTCTCCGTCGTGGACCAGCATGGGGTCGCCCAGCCTGTACGTGGCCCCTCCGGGGCCGGTGATCCGAAGTTTCTTTGTCTTCATCGCCACATGCACGGGCCCGCGCCCGTTTCCTCCAAACCATGACCACCGACTGTAGTGGATCGCGCCGACCCCGGGCGGCGCGGAGGCGACAGGCCCGGTCGTTTCTAGTTCTTCTTGAGGAACAGCCGCACGGCTTCCGCGCTGTGGCCAACCGCCTTCACGGCTTCCTTGAGCTGCTCGGCCGTGCAGCCGAGGGTTTCGGACCAGCTGCGCACTTCGTGGGGCTCGTCGATGGCGATCAGCTTCCGGTCGAGACCGGTCTTCTTCGGGTCGTCTGCCATGGCGGGCCTCCAAGATCGCGAAGCCGCCAGTTTTTCGTCGCCCGGCGGCGTTGCTGTCCGCCATTTCCGACAATCCCTGTCGACCAAGGCCGCGAGCGCCTCACGCGTTGCTCGTCGCCCGTACCTCGCCGAGGGTCGTCAGTCCCTGCAGCACCTTCTCGATGCCGTCCTGGCGCAGGGTGTGCATTCCGCCGGCCTGCGCTGCCGCGAGGATCGTCTCCAGCGGCGAACGGGTCTGCACCAGGCGGCGCACCTCCTTCGACACCGCCATCAGTTCATGGATGCCGATCCGTCCGCGGAAGCCGGTCTGGCCGCAGGCCTCGCAGCCCGGGCAGATCGAGCTCACGAGCTGGCCTTCGCGGCCGTAGCGGCGCAGCCAATGCGCGAGCACGGCATCGCGCGACGGCGGCTCCAGACCGTCCGCGAAGGCGCGCAGATAGTCCGAAAGCAGTTCGTCGACTTCGGCCGCCGTCGCCGGGCGGCTGGTCACGCACTTCGAACAGAGCTTGCGCACCAATCGCTGCGCCTGGATGGCCAGCAGGGAATCGGCGAAGTTGAAGGCGTCCAGGCCCATGTCGAGCAGCCGGGTCACGGTCTCGGCGGCGCTGTTGGTGTGCAGCGTCGACAGCACCAGGTGGCCGGTGAGCGAAGCCTCGATAGCCATCTTCGCGGTTTCCTCGTCGCGGATCTCGCCCACCATCACCACGTCCGGATCGGCGCGCAGGAAAGCGCGCAGGGCTTTCGCGAAGGTCCAGTCGATGCGCGGGTTCACCTGGACCTGCCGCAGCCCGGGCTGCGTGATCTCGACCGGGTCCTCGGCGGTCCAGATCTTGCGATCAGGGGTGTTGATGTGCATCAGCGCCGAATGCAGTGTCGTCGTCTTGCCCGAGCCGGTGGGGCCGACGCACAGCACCAGTCCGTACGGCCGCTCGACGGCTTCGCGCAGCTTCTGGAGATTGCGCGGCGACAGGCCCAGGTTTTCCAGGGCGATCGCATTGGCCGACGCCAGCAGGCGCATCACCACGTCTTCCAGGCCATTGTTGGTCGGAATGGTCGCCACGCGAAGCTCCAGCGGATGCTGCGCCGAGAACTTCGAGAAGATGATCTTGCCGTCCTGCGGCTTGCGCTTCTCGCTGATGTCGAGGTCGCACATGATCTTGATCCGCGCGATGATGGCATTGCGATAGTTCGGCGGCAGCTCGAGATAGGTGAACAGGCGGCCGTCGCGGCGAAAGCGGATGCGGATCTTTTCGCGCCCCGGATAGCTCTCGATGTGGATGTCCGAGACGCCTTCGGCGTGCGCCTCGATGATCATCCGGTTCACCATCCGCACCAGCGAATTGTCCGACTGCTCGATGGGCAGCTCTTCGCTGGTCTGCTCGCGCCCCTCCTTCTCGAGCGTCTCGAGCAGTTCGCTGGCGTCGATGTCGAACTCGATCGGCCTGGACGGATCGTCGGCGGCCGCCTTGGCGTCCATCGCGCCGATCGCCTCGTAGGCCTTCTTGAGCACCTGGTCCAGATTGCGGCAGTGGGCGAGGACCGGAATCACCTTCGCCTGGGCGATGAACTCGAGCTCGTCGATGGCGGCACGGCGACCCGACGGATCGTCGAGCGCGGCGATCAATCGCCCGTTCGACACCATCAACGGCATGACCTGCAGGCGTTGGGCCGCGCCGTGGCCGACTTTCCTGAGCGCCTCCACCGCGGCCGGGAACCGGTCGAGGTCGACCAGGGGGTAGCCCATCTTGTGGGCCAGGGCCGATTGCAGGTCGCTGCGCGACAGGGCGCCCATGCGAACCAGTGTCTCGCCGAGCGGCACGGCGCGATCGAGCTGCTGGGCGGCCAGGCCCGCGTTCAATTGCGCGTCCGTGATGATCCCGAGCGAGGTCAGCGCCTGCCCGATTCGAACCAGCGGCATCCGGCCCTGCACCTCGAGGCGGGTCAGCAGTTCCTCGGGCGTGCAGACTTCTGTCATCGACGTCGCGCTGCGAGTCGGGGCTGCAGGCACAGTGGTTGCGGTCATCGGTCTTTCCGGTTGAGCTTGCGACGCGCCATCGAAGACGCTCTCGAGACCTGGGTTCGAGGCGGGCGCTGCCTCTGCTATCGGCAGCGCCGGCGATTCCTGAAGGCCTTGCCGCCGGAAAAAGTTGCGCCCTCAGAGCATCCAGTCGATCGGCAGCGGCTCGAGCAAGCGCACGGCGGCGCGCTGCCACCAGCTCGTCATGGGCTCGACCGCCACGGATCGGCCGCTGCCGTCCACCCAGCGCAGGCCCCCGCTCCCGGGGTCGAGCCTCAGCTCCCAGCTGCTGCGCGGGGCGCGCACCTCGAAGACATGCGCGATCGCGCCGGCAAGCTCCGGGCTGTCGATGACGAGGCCCAGCTCGGTGTTCAGCCGGGCCGAGCGCGGATCGAAGTTGAAAGAACCGACGAAGACGCGTTCCATGTCCACGCCGAAGGTTTTCGCATGCAGGCTGGAGCCGGAGCTGCCCGATCCGCCGGGCATGCGCGGGCCCTCGTCCCGGCGCGCCGCCTTGGCGGCCTGCTCCCGAGGGTCGGGCCGGAGTTCGTACAGCGCCACCCCCGCCGCCAGCAGCGGCTGCCGATGGCGTGCATAGCCCGAATGCACCACCAGGACGTCGGTCGCGGCCAGCGAATTGGTGAGGATGCGCACCCGCACGCCGGCCCGCGCCAGGCCGGCGAAGTAGTCGGTGCCGGCATCGGTGGGCACGAAGTACGGCGACACCAGGTCGAGGCTGCGCGCCGGCACCCCGACCGCCTCGGCCATGTGATGCAGCAGCAGCTGTTCCGGCTGGGCCAGCGCCAGTCCCTTGGACGGGTCGTCGACCACCAGGTGCGCGGGGGCCCAGACCAGCGAATAGTCCTTGCGAACCAGGCTGCTGTAAAAGGGCAGCTCGCGCACCGCCTGCTTGTATGTTGCGGCCGGCTCGGAGCGCTCCACCAGCGCCGTCCGCTGCCGGATGGCGGCCAGGACTTCGGCAGGGGGTGGCGTCACCAGAGAGGCGATGGGATAGGACGAGGCACTGGCCCAATAGGCGTCGAACGCGCTCGAGACCTGCGCCACCGCCGGCCCCATCGCCAACACATCGAGGTCGGCGAACAGCACGCCATCGGTGGCGCCGAAATACTCGTCGCCGACGTTGCGTCCGCCCAGGATCGTGATCGCGTTGTCGGCCGTGAAGCTCTTGTTGTGCATCCGCCGGTTGGCGCGCGAGAAGTCGGTGATGAAGCCCAGCGGCTTGAATGCACGGAACGGGAAGGGATTGAACAGACGCACCTCCACGTCGGGATGCGCGTCGAGCGCCGCCAGCTCCTCGTCGAGCCCCGCATGGCCGTAGTCGTCCAGCAGCAGGCGCACGCGCACCCCGCGATCGGCGGCCGCGCGCAAGGCCTCGAGCAGCAGGTGGCCAGTGATGTCGTCGCGCCAGATGTAGTACTGCACGTCCAGCGTGCGCTCGGCGAGTTGCGCCATCTGCACCCGCGCCGCGAAGGCTTCGCGCGGGTCTTCCAGCGTATGGACGCCAGTCAGTCCCGGACGCGGCGCCGCCAGGTCGCCGACCGCCCGGCCCAGCGGCGTTTCGCGCGCTTCTGCGGCCGACAACGCCCGCGACTCGCTGCGCCCCTCGAGCGGCGGCAGCGAGCATCCAGCCAGCAGGGCCGCCAGCGCCAGCGCCAGCAGCCATCGCCCCGGGGCGCAGGGACTCACAGGTCGAGCTTGCTGATCTTGGTTCCGTCGAGACTCAGGTTGGCCATCAGCCCGGCATTGCTCAAGGCGAAGCCCACGATGGGTTGTTGAGCGGTCTGGGTGTCGATGCCTGCCGAGGCGCCGACCTTGAGCATGGTGACCGAGGCATCGGCGCCGGCGGTCCAGCCATTGCTCGCGCGGAATTTGTCGAGCGCATCCTGGGTCATGAAGAGCAGGAAGACAGCCTTGGAGTCGGCCCCGGCCAGCAGGCCGACCGAGGCGGCGGTGGTGCTGTAGTAGCCGACCGACTTGCCGCCGACGCGCAGCGCACCCTGTCCGTAGGAGCCGCCAACGCCCAGCCCGGCCGAAACCACCGAGGGGAACACCAGCACGCCCCTGGCCTTGCCGACCAGTTCGCGTGAGCCCTGCACCTGGGTATAGAGCTTGGACATGGCGCTGTCGACCGAGGCGTCGATGCTGCTGCGCTTGGCCGCTGGATCGCCGCTGGAGGTGGAGGTGGTGGTGCACGCAGTCGCGAGAACTGCCAGAAGCCCGCACGCGAGGAAAGAACGCTTGTCCATGTCTCACTCTCCTGTCGTTGTTGGTCAGGTCATTGTGCGCGTCGGGTCGGTATCGCTCAAGATCGCGATGCGCCAGGGCGCTATCGTGGCGATCGGTCTTGATATTTCGCAAGAAAGGAGCCGCCCTCATGTCCTCGTCCCGCCTCTTCGAACTGTCCGCCATCGAACTGCTGGCCCGCTACCGCGATCGATCCCTGTCGCCGGTGGAGGTCGTGCAGTCCGTGCTCGACCGCATCGGGCAGTGGGAGCCGAGCATCCGCGCCTGCTACGCACTCGACGCCGAGGCCGCGCTGCAGGACGCCCGGGCTTCCGAGCAGCGCTGGGCACGGGGCGCGCCGCAAGGCGATCTCGATGGCGTGCCGATCACGCTCAAGGAGAACATCGCCACTCGCGGTACGCCCATGCCGCTCGGGAGCGCCGCCACCGAGCTGAAGCCTGCCGCCGCCGACGCGCCGGCGGCGGCCCGCGTCCGCGAGGCGGGCGCCGTGATCGTGACGAAGACCACGATGCCGGACTTCGGCTTCCTGGGCGCCGCGCCGTCGAGCTTCCACCCCCTGACGCGCAACCCCTGGAACACGGCGCACAGTCCCGGCGGCTCCAGCTCCGGCGCCGGCGCCGCGGCGGCGGCGGGCTACGGGCCGCTTCACCTGGGCACCGACATTGGCGGCTCGGTGCGCATTCCCTCCAGCTTCTGCGGCGTGTTCGGACTCAAGCCCAGCCATGGACGCGTGCCGGTCGATCCGCCGGCACCCGCCCGGGTGATCGGGCCGATGACACGCACCGTGGCCGATGCCGCGCTGCTCATGCAGGTCGTGTCGCGTCCCGATCCGCGCGACTACCTCGGCCTGCCCCCGCAGGACATCGCGTGGCAGCGCCTGGCGCGCGGGCCCGCCGGACTGCGCATCGGCCTGTGGGTCGAACCGTCGGCTTCCGGCTGGCGGGTGGACGCGGAGATCCTCGCCGCGGTGCAGGCGGCGGCGCGCTGCTTCGAGGCGGCCGGCGCCATCGTCGAGCCGCTGAAGGACTGGACCACGGACGAGATGCAGTTGGGGCTGGTGCATTTCTTCACCATGCGCTGCCGCGTCGACCTGGCCGCCCTGCAACCCGAGCGGGCGAAGAAGGCGGCGGACTACATCCACGCGGCGGCCGAGTTCGCGGCCTCGCTGACACCGGAAGACAGCTTCCGCGCCTTCACGCGGATGCAGTCGATGCAGGCGGCCACGGCGGCCGCCACGGGGCCCTATGACTTCGTGCTGGCGCCGGTCTCGCCGGTGCTGCCCTTCGCTGCGGAGTCGACCGGCAGCGATGCGGAGATGTCCACGCGCGATTCGCATTTCACGGTGCCATTCAACCAGTCCGGCCAGCCGGCGGCATCCATCCACTGCGGGCACTCGGCCTCGGGCCTGCCGATCGGCCTGCAGATCGCCGGACGCCGTTTCGACGACCTGGGCGTGCTGCAGATGGCCCGCTTCTACGAGTCGGTGCGCGGACCGCAGGCGCCCTGGCCCGAGCCCGCGTCCGCAGGCCAGGGCGGCGCCGACCCGAGCGCCCCGGCGGCCAGCGCGAGGGTGGCGGCCGCCGACAAGGCCGTGCTGTAGCGATGTTGGAGATCAGGGATCGATCGCCACCTTGCGGCAGCTTGAACAGTGCGCCGTCGGGCTGCACCGCTGCTCCCGCCTGCGTGGCAATATTCGCGTTCGCAACCCCCGCTCCTCCGGCATGAACGACGCCCATGCAATGGCCAGTTCCTTGGTCGCCCACTGGCGACCCAAGCCAATTCTCGAAGTCCATGAGGCGCGGACGATTGAGCATGAGTTCTTCAGGCTGACGTTTCCTGGCCCCTACCTGGTCGCCGTCACGTTCTACCGCGTCGAAGAGCGTCCGGACCTCATGCGGGTGCGCTCGACCAACTGGCGCACGCAAGACGAGCCGAACGGAATCTTTCGGATCGAGGATTGCCGTGAGTTCTACCGACGGCTGAGAAGGGCAGGATTCGAATGAGGCGAATGCCCGCACCTGGCCGAACTGCGCCCAGCCGATGCTGAGGATGGCGCGCGCAGTGGCTTTGCATTCATTCCTCAGGAAATAGCCAAACGCTTTCGATCAGCCCGTTTGCGACGTGGTGGACGCGACCGGCTCGGTCGATGGCGCTCGAGTCTCATCCTACGACGATGGCGCTTGCGTGGAAACCTTTTCGCCCCTAGGGAATCTGCGCCTGCACCGCCTTCATCGCGATCAACTGGACCAGCAGTTCATCGCGCTGGCGGAGCATCCCGGGGAAATCGCGACCCGCCAGCTCGGCATCGACGCCCTGCGCAATCTGCTGGATGTAGTCGTCCGTTTCCGGATACTTGCCGAGGTCGCGTGCCCATTCCCGCTGGGAGGCACCCAGATGCTGCAGCAGGTGGGTGATGCCGCCGGGACCGCCGGAGGCGTGCAGGTTGATGAACGGGCCGAGCAGGGCCCATCGCAGCCCGGGACCGTGCGATATCGCGGTGTCGATGTCTTCCACCGAGGCCACGCCTCTTTGCACCAGCGAGATGGCTTCCTGCCAGAGCGCGACCTGCAGGCGGTTGGCGATGTGGCCCTTGACCTCCTTGTGGATGCGAATGGGCTTCTTGCCGGTCGACGCGTAGAACGCCATCGCCTTGGCCACGTTCTCGGCCGACGTCAGCTTGCCGCCGCCGACCTCCACCAGTGGAATGACGTGGGTGGGATTGAAGGGGTGGCCGAGCACGATGCGCTCCGGATGCCTGGCGCCCGCCTGGATCTCGCTGGCGGACAGGCCGGACGACGACGATGCGATGAGGACATCGGCCTTCGCTGCCGATTCGATGGCCGCGATCAACTCGTGCTTGACGTCCAGCCTTTCGGGGCCGCTCTCCTGGATGAAGGTGGCGTCCCGGACGGCTTCCGCCACATCGGTCGTGAAAGACAGCCGGTCTCGCGACGCGCCGTCGGCCAGGCCGAGGGCCTCGACGGTGGGCCAGCCGGCGTCGACCAGGCCCCGCAGGCGCTGCTCGGCACCAGGGGCCGGATCGGTCGCCGTGACGTCGAAGCCGCGAGCGAGGAAGTGCGTGGCCCAGCCCGCACCGATCACCCCCGTGCCGACCACCGCCAGCTTGCTGTGCTCTGGTTTCATGATGCCGGGTGTCGTCAACGCAGCGGACGCAGGCCGATGATCTCGCGCGCCTCGGCCGGCGTGGCCGGCTCGTAGCCCATCTCGCGAATCAGCCGGACCAGCCGCTCGACGAGCTGCACGTTGGTGGCCAGCACGCCGTGCTCGTAGTAGAGGTTGTCCTCGAGCCCGACACGCACATGGCCGCCCAGCAGCAGCGAGTTCATCGCCGCCGGCAGCTGCGCCGCGCCGATCGCGCTGACGTTGAACACCGTCTTCGCCGGCAGGTGGTCCACCATGGTCTGCAGCAGCTTCGGGGTGTAGGGCAAGGCGCCCTGGAAGGCGTTGGCGCCGATGACGATGTTGATGAAGTGAGGCGCGTCGTCGAGGCCTTCGTCGAGCGAGCGCTGGACGTCCTGGACGATGTCCGCCAGGCCGAACACCTCCCACTCGGGCTTGATGCCGCGCTCCTTCATCATCCCTGCGATCTGTCGGATCCACGTGGGCGGCGTCGCCACAAGGATTTCCTTGCCGCCGAAGCTGGCGATGACGGTCTGCGCATCGAGCGTGCACATCTCGACGCCTTCGCCCTGCATGCCCTTCAGGCGCTCCTCCCACTGGATCTCCCACAGGCCGTTGGGCAGTTCGCGCACCATGTCGCCGTTGATGCCGCCGCCGGTGGAGTTGTTCAGGATGATGTCGCACTTGTCGCGGATCAGCCGGTTGATGCGGGTGTAGATCGACGGCTCGCAGGTCGCCTCGTCGTCGGGCCGGCGCGCATGCACCGCCACCAGGCTGGCGCCGGCGTTGTAGCAGCGGTAGGTGTCGTCGGCGATCTCCTGCGGCTGTGTCGGCAGGTTCGGGTTCATCTTCTTGGTCGCCATGCCGCCGGTCGGGGCGATGGTCACGATGACTTTGGGTTTGCTCATGGCTCGGGTCTCGGTAAAAGGACTTGAAGGGAGGGAAGAAGGGAATCAGGCGTCGCTGCCGACGCGCACCGCGCTCTTCGGCAAGGCGATCAAAATCGTGAGTCCGCCGACGATGACCAGCGCGGTCAAGGCGCCCAGGCCCATCTGGATGCTGCCGGTGAGGCTCTTGATCCAGCCGATCACCGTGGGACTCACGAAGCCCCCCAGGATGCCGAGCGAGCTGATCACGGCAATGCCGGCGGCGGCCGCATCGCGGCTCAGGTAGGTCGGCGGAATCGACCAGAACAGCGAACCGCCGCCGAAGATGAAGAAGGCCGCGAAGCACAGCAGCAGCATCACCGGCGCGAAGGCCGTACCGAGGAAGGAGGTGCCGAACAGCGCCGCGGCACCCACGACAAGGGTTCCGCCGACATGCCAGCGACGCTCCTTGAACCGGTCCGAACTGCGGCTGATCACCAGCACGCCGAACGCGCCGAAGACATAGGGAATGGCGGTGATCCAGCCGATCGCCCCGATCGAGGAAACGCCCAGGCCCTTGATCATCGTCGGCAGCCAGAAGGTGACGGTGTAGACCGCGCAGGCGCAGCAGAAATAGACGAAGGCCAGCACGTAGGTCTTCGGGTCCGACAGCGCGGCGGCCAGCTTGCCGCGGTGGCCGGACTTCGCGTCGGCTTTGTGGTCGGCGTCGAGCACCGATTGCACGTGCGCCTTCTCGGCGTCGCTCAGCCAGGGGGCCTCCGCCGGCTTGTTCGGCAGCAGACGATAGAGCAGGAAGCCGATCAGGACGGTCGGCAGGCCCTGCACGATGAACAGCCACTGCCAGCCGTGCATCCCGGCCATGCCTTCCATGCCGCCCATGATCATTCCCGACAGCGGCCCGCCGAGAACGCCGGTGATCGGCATGCCGAAGAGGAACAGCCCGGTCACGCGGCCGCGGCGATGGCTCGGATACCAGTAGGTGAGGTACAGGATGATGCCGGGGAAGAAGCCGGCCTCGAACATGCCCAGCAGCAGCCGCACGCCGTAGAACTGCCAGGGCTCGGTGACGAAGGCCGTGGCCGAGGAGGCCAGGCCCCACAGCACCATGATGCGCAGGAAGGTCAGGCGGGCACCGATCTTTTCGAGCAGCAGGTTGCTCGGCACCTCGAACAGCAGATAGGTGACGAAGAAGAGGCCGGCGCCCAGCCCGTAGATCGCATCGGAGAACGCCAGGTCCTGCTTCATCTGGAGCTGGGCGTAGCCGACGTTGATGCGGTCGAGGAAGGCGAAGACGTAGGCGACCAGCACGATCGGCATCACCCGCCAGCTGATCCTGCGATAGATGCCGTCCTCCGCGGATCGGAGCGATGACGGGTGGATGTCCGCGACCCCATGGGCCACCGACGCTGCGTGGTTCATTGCGTGTCTCCTTGTGATGGCGCCATGCCATGGCACGCATCATTCCGGGCGGCCCGTTTTGCCGCAGTCGATCGGCCGACAGTTCGAATCAGGGAAAACCCGAGGTGCGGTGCGGGCCCTGGGTCGGCTACGGCACCAGCCGTTGCAGGCCGGGAAGGTCGAGCACGACGATGCCTGCGTATTCGCTGCGCACCAGGCCGGCGTTCTTGAATCGCATCAAGGCGCTGTTGCAGCTCTGCCGCGAGACGGCGGCGAGATTGGCGAGTTCTTCCTGCGATATCTGAAGATGGCGCTCGCCGCGCGGGTTCGCGAGCGGATGCACCATGCCCATGAGTGCGCGGGCCACCAGACTGTCGGTGTCCAGCAGGCCCTGCGCCGCGTAGTTGCCCATGAACCAGTGCAGTCGCTCATTCACCTGCAGCAGGATGAAGTCGTTGAATGTCGGTCGGTTGCGGCGCAGCCAGTCGAAGGTGTCGAACGGGATCTGCGCCACCCTGCTGTAGCGCAGCGCCACCAGGTCCGACTGGCGCGGCGTGTTGCGGATCAGCGTGCCCTCTCCGAACCAGCTGCCGACCGACTGGCCACCCAGGGACACTGTCCGCCCATCGTGCGCGGTGATGGCCCACTTGACCAGCCCTTCGAGAACGCCGTACCAGGCGTGCTGCTGCTCGCCGTGGTGGCCCAGCGAATCGCCCATCGCCACCGCGCGCTCCGATGCATCGCGGCGAACCTGCGCCTGCGCGGGCGCGTCGAGCTCGACGAACCACGCGGACTGTTCGAGCAACTCGTCGAGCGTGAGCGACATGGCGGGCGCGCGTTGCTGGCGGGTCATCCGTTCCTCCTCGGGCGCAACGCCTTCATGCAGGGAAAACCCTTATATCGAGTGTCGGCACATCGACTGTGCGCCTGTGCACGGCGAAGAACAATCATCCCTATCGAAGCGAGCAGTTTGAAACCCATGACCAAGACCATCGCCTATGGCGTCGACGTGCAGTTCGGCGACTGCGATCCCGCGGGCATTGTCTTCTTTCCGAACTACTCGCGATGGATGGATGCCGCGTCGCACCACTACTTCACCGCCTGCGGGCTGCCACCCTGGCGCGCGATGACGGACTTGCCGGGCTGCATCGGCGCGCCGCTGCTGGAAATCCACACCCGTTTCCACACGGCGGCCTCCTATGGCGAGCGCATCGGGATTCACACCAGCGTCGAGGAATGGCGCGGCAAGGTCTTCATCCAGACCCATCGGGTGATGCGGGGCGACACCCTGATCTGCGAAGGACGCGAGACCCGGGCGCTGTGCGTGAAAGAAGACAGCGGGAAGCTCAAGGCGGTGGTCGTGCCCGAATTCATCCGCACCGCCTGCGCCTGAGCCAGGCCGCAGGTCAACGTATTCTTGTCATCACGGAGGCAACATGCAGTTCTATCTCAATGGCTACGCGCCCGGAGACCCCGACATCATCAAGGAGGCGCTCCCCGAGACCGTCGACGTCCTCATCGTCGGCAGCGGGCCCGCGGGGGCCTTGCTGGCGGCACAGTTGTCGAACTTCCCGAGCGTCAGCACCCGGCTGGTCGAGCGCCGCGATGGCCCGCTCAAGGTCGGCCAGGCCGACGGCATCGCCTGCCGCACGGTGGAGATGTTCGAGGCCTTCGGCCTGGCGCAGAAGCTCATCCGCGAGGCCTACTGGGTCAACGAGACCGTCTTCTGGCGGCCGTCCAAGAAAGACCGCACGCGCATCGAGCGCACCGGCCGCGTCCAGGACACCGAGGACGGCCTGTCCGAGTTTCCGCACCTCATCGTCAACCAGGCCCGGCTGCAGCAGTACCTGCTCGACTACATGCGCATGTCGCCGACCCGGCTGGAGGCCAACTACGGACTGGAGTTCGTCACCCTGAAGGTCGAGCCCGAGGGCGAGCACCCGGTCGTAGTGACCTTGCGCGACGTGGCCAAGGGTTCCGAGACCACGGTCCGCGCCAAGTACGTGGTGGGCTGCGACGGCGCGCGCAGCGGGGTGCGCGAATCGATCGGCGCCATGCCGCAGGGTGACTTCGCCAACCACGCCTGGGGCGTCGTCGACATGCTGGCCGTCACCGACTTCCCGGACATCCGGCTCAAGGCCGCCATCCAGTCCGCGGACGAGGGCAATATCCTGCTCATCCCGCGCGAGGGCGGCTACATGGTGCGGCTCTATGTCGACCTCGGCGACATCGACCCGAACCATCGCGAAGCCATCAAGGATTTCACCCAGGAAAAGGTCATCGCCACCGCCCAGCGCGTTCTGCATCCCTACTCGCTCGACGTCAAGCGGGTGGTGTGGTTTGCGGTGTACCAGGTCGGCCAGCGCGTCACCGACCGCTTCGACGACGTCCCCGCGGACCAGGCTCGCTCGCGCCTGCCGCGGGTCTTCATCGCCGGCGATGCCTGCCACACCCACAGCGCGAAGGCCGGCCAGGGCATGAACGTCTCGATGCAGGACGCCTTCAACCTGGGCTGGAAGCTTGCATCGGTGCTCGAAGGACGTGCCGGCCCTGAACTGCTGCGCACCTACAACGTCGAGCGCCACGCGATCGCCCAGCGGCTCATCGACTTCGACAAGGAGTGGTCGAAGATCATGGCGTCGCCGCCCAGGGACCCTGAGCATCCGGAACTCGGCGGCGTCGATCCGCAGGAGCTTCAGGCTTACTTCGTCAAGTCGGGCCGCTATACGGCCGGCGTCGCGACGCACTACACGCCAACGACCCCGCTGACGGCCGAGTCGACCCATCAGGACCTCGCCAAGGGTTTCACGATCGGCATGCGCTTCCACTCGGGCCCCGTCGTCCGCTTGGCCGATGCCAAGCCGGTCCAGCTCGGCCATGCGGCGCGCGCCGACGGGGCCTGGCGCCTCTATGCGTTCGCCGATGCGGCCGGCACCCGCCTGCGCGACCTCATGGCCTTCCTGGCGGATTCGCCGGACTCGCCGATCCGCCGCTTCACGCCCACCGGGACCGATGTCGACATCGACAGCGTCATCGACGTGCGCGCGGTCTTCCAGCAGGGGCACCTCGAGCTCGAGGTGGAGGCGCTCCCGTCGATCCTGCTGCCGCGCAAGGGCTGCTTCGGTCTCATCGACTACGAGAAGGCCTTTTGCCCCGACCTCAAGCACGGCCCCGACATCTTCGATCTCCGCGGCATCGACCGTGCGCAAGGTGCGATGGTCATCGTGCGTCCCGACCAGTACGTTGCGAACGTGCTGCCGCTGGACGCGCATGCCGGCCTGGCTGCCTACTTCGGACGGTTCCTGCTCGATCGACGGCCGTCGCCGAGGCCCTGATCGACTTCGCAAGGCGCCGCGTCAGTGCTGGGCGTGTGCCAGCAGCTGCTCCATCGCCGACGCCGGCACCGCCTCGCCCTCGTCGGCCGCACGGGTGCCCAGTGCTTCTTCCACCGCCGCGCGCGACAGGGTGGGGGAGAAGGCTTCGATGAAGGCATAAACGTAGGCGCGCAGGTAGCTGCCGCGCCGAACCGCGACCTTGGTCAGGTTGATACCGAACAGCCGGCCGGCATCGACCGCGCGCAACCGGGTGTCGCGCTCGGTCTCGAAGGCGATGCCGGCGACGATCCCGATGCCCAGGCCGAGTTCCACGTACGTCTTGATGACATCGGCATCCATGGCGGTGATGGCCAGGTTGGGTTTCAGGCCGGCCGCCGCGAAAGCCTTGTCGATGCGCGTGCGGCCCGTGAAGCCGCTGTCGTAGGTGACCAGCGGATAGGCCGCCAGCCGCTCCAGGGTCAGCGGGCCGTCGAGAAAGGGATGTCCGGGCGGCGCGATGATCGAATGGGTCCAGCGGAAGCTCGGCAGGGCGACCAGTTGCGGATAGTCGCTGAGTGCCTCGGTCGCGATGCCGACGTCGGCCTCGCCGTCCAGCAGCATCTGGGCGACCTGCTTGGGCGAGCCCTGCCGCAGGTGAAGCTGCACATTGGGAAAGTTGCCCCTGAACTCCTGCACCGCCACCGGCAAGGCGTAGCGGGCCTGCGAATGGGTGGCGGCAATGGACAGCAAGCCTTCGTCCTGCGCCAGAAACTCCAGTCCGGCCTGGCGCAGGTTGTGGCTCTCCAGCAGCATGCGCTCGATGATCGGCAGCAGGTGATCCCCGGGGGCCGTCAGTCCCGTCAGCCGTTTGCCGACGCGGGCGAACAGTGCGACGCCCAGTTCGTCTTCGAGTTCACGGATCTGGCGGCTGACGCCCGGCTGCGAGGTATGCAGCGCATGGGCTGCTTCGGTGAGATTGAAGCCGCAGCGCACGGCTTCGCGCACGGAGCGCAACTGTTGGAAATTCATGGCGTCCAGGCAAGCAGGAAAGTGGTGCCCGATGGCACTCGGCGGCCGATTGTGCGATCGCCGCCCTGGATCTCGAACGAATGAATCGTTGATTTCAAATAAGCGAATGATCTGAGGCGCCGCCAGGCCAGGGACGCCGCTTCAGATGAGTTGTTCATAAGCAAGCAAGAAATCAGTCGTTCCCCGTTGCTTGCGCGATCCCTAGAGTGGCGGACTTGTTCACTTGCCCGTCGCTTCCAATGGCCGTCGCAACAGCCCCCACGGCACCCACCCAGACTTTCGAGGTTCGCCGCTTCGACGCACCCGTCGGCGCCGAGATCATCGGCCTCGACATCTCGAAGCCCATCAACGAGGTCGATTTCGCGCGCATCCACCGCGCCCACCTCGACCACCACGTGCTCGTCTTCCGCGACCAGCGGGTGGCGCCGGCGGACCACGTGGCCTTCAGCCGCCGCTTCGGGCCGCTCGAGATCCACGTGCTTCACCAGTTCCAGCTCCAAGGCCAGCCGGAGATCCTGATCGTCTCCAACATCAAGGAGAAGGGCGAGCCGATCGGGCTCGGCGACGCGGGCGTCTACTGGCACTCCGACATCTCCTACAAGGACAAGCCCAGCCTCGGCTCGCTGCTGCATGCGCAGGAACTGCCGAGCGAAGGCGGCGACACGCTCTTCGCCGACCAGCACCTGGCGTGGGAGGCCCTCGATCCGGCGTTGCAGAAGCGCATTCTCGGGTTGAAGGCCGAGCACAGCTATCTCGCCAAGTACGAGGAACTGCGCGCCAGGAACCCGTGGCGCCCCAAGCTCTCGCAGGCGCAGATCGACCAGGTCGCGCCCGCCATCCAGCCCGTGGTCCGCACCCACCCGGAGACCGGCCGCAAGGCGCTCTTCGTCAGCGAGCATTTCACGACCCGCATCGTCGGCCTGCCGCAGGACGAAAGCGAGGCGCTGCTGGGCGAACTGTTCGCCCACAGCGTCAAGCCGGAGTTCGTCTACCGCCACCAGTGGGCGCCGCACGACCTGGTGTTCTGGGACAACCGCTCGCTCATGCACCTGGCGGCCGGCACGCCGGACGCGCTGCGCCGCAAGCTCTATCGAACCACCATCCAGGGCGACACGCCTTTCTGATCCGCACCATGAAGAACATCACTCGCAAGACCGCCGCGGTCCTTGCCGGCCTCGGCCTGCTGGCCGGCAGCCTGGCCGCCCGCGCCGAAGGCCAGATCCGCATCGCCGAACAGTTCGGCGTCGTCTACCTGCTGCTCAACGTGGCGCAGGACCAGAAGCTCATCGAGAAACACGCCAAGGCCGCCGGCATCGATGCGAAGGTGGAGTGGGTCAAGCTCTCGGGCGGCTCCGCGGTGAACGATGCGCTGCTCTCGGGCAATATCGAGATCGCCGGCGCCGGGGTGGGTCCGCTGCTCACGATCTGGGACCGCACCAAGGGCCGGCAGAACGTGAAGGGGGTGGCCTCGCTCGGCAACTTCCCGTACTACCTCGTCAGCAACAACCCCGCCGTGAAGAGCATCGCGGACTTCACGGACAAGGACCGCATCGCGCTGCCGGCTGTAGGCGTGTCGGTGCAGTCGCGCGTGCTGCAACTGGCATCGGCCAAGCTGTGGGGCGACAAGGAGTTCGCCCGCCTCGACAAGATCAGCGTGGCGCTGCCGCATCCCGATGCAGCCGCGGCGATCATCAAGGGCGGCACCGAGATCACCGGCCATTTCGGCAATCCGCCCTTCCAGGAGCAGGAGCTCGCCGGCAACCCGCAGGCGCACATCGTGCTCGACTCCTACCAGGTGCTCGGCGGGCCGGCTTCGGCCACGGTGCTGTACGCCACCGAGAAGTTCCGCGCCGAGAACCCGAAGACCTACCAGGCCTTCATCGAGGCGCTGAACGATGCCGCGCAGTTCGTCGCGGCCCATCCCGAGAAGGCGGCCGACATCTACATCAAGGTGAGCAACGCCAGGATCGACCGCGACCTGCTGATCAAGATCATCAAGAACCCCGAGGTCCAGTTCAAGACCACGCCGCAGAACACCTACCAGCTCGCCGAGTTCATGCACCGGATCGGCGCCATCAAGAACAAGCCTGCCTCGGTGAGGGACTACTTCTTCGACGACGCCCAGAACGCGGCGGGGAACTGAGCGCATGACGACGACGATGCTGCGCGCCGGTCCGGCCTTCGCGCGGCCCGTGCCCGCGCCGCAGCCCGCGGCGCCCGGGCCCGCCGCGGAGGTCGCGGCCGTGGGCACGCCGCTGCTGCAGGTCGACGGCGTGAGCCTCGAATACCGCACCCGCGAGCGCGTGGTACGCGCCACGCACCGCGTGAGCTTCGACCTGCACGAGGCCGACCGCTTCGTGCTGCTCGGCCCTTCGGGCTGCGGCAAGTCGACGCTGCTCAAGGCGATCGGCGGCTTCATCCGGCCGGTCGAAGGCGAGATCCGGCTCGACGGCCGCGGCGTGAGCGCGCCGGGGCCCGACCGGATCGTGGTGTTCCAGGAGTTCGACCAGCTGCCGCCGTGGAAGACGGTCCATCAGAACGTGATGTTTCCGCTCCTGGCCTCGCGCTCGCTGGGCCGGAAGGAAGCCGCCGAGCGCGCCCTGCACTACCTCGACAAGGTGGGGCTGGCCAGGTTCGCCGACGTGCATCCGCACCAGCTCTCCGGCGGCATGAAGCAGCGCGTGGCGATCGCCCGCGCGCTGGCGATGCAACCGCGCGTGCTGCTGATGGACGAGCCCTTCGCCGCCCTGGACGCGCTCACGCGCCGCAAGATGCAGGAAGAGCTGCTCGCGCTGTGGGACGAGGTGCGTTTCACGCTGCTGTTCGTCACCCATTCGATCGAGGAGGCGCTGGTGGTGGGCAACCGCATCGCGCTGCTGTCGCCCCATCCGGGCCGCATGCGTGCCGAGATCAACAGCCACGGCTTCACGCTCGGAAGCCTGGGCGGCAGCGAGTTCCAGGCGGCGTCGCAGCGCATCCATCGGATGCTGTTCGAGGAAGAGGGCGCAGTCGCATGAGCGGTTTCCTGAATCCGCCGGTCCGCGGCGAATACGAGCGCAGGCTGGAGCCGTTCACCGAGCTGCCGGTCGAACGCGCGCTGCCTTTCGCGACCCGTGTCTGGGCGCAAGGCGGGGTACGCAAGGGACTGATCCTGGCGGTGCTCGCCGTGCTGTGGGAGCTGTTGGCGCGCTGGCAGGACAATGACCTGCTGTTGCCGACCTTCAGCGCCACCGCGCGCGCGCTGGTGGACGGGCTCGCGAGCGGCGAGCTGATCGACAAGGTGCGCATTTCCTTTGCCGTGCTGCTGCAGGGCTACCTGGCCGGCGTGCTGCTGGCCTTCGTCCTGACCACCCTCGCGGTGTCGACCCAGCTCGGACGCGACCTGCTGGACACGCTGACCTCGATGTTCAACCCACTGCCCGCGATCGCGCTGTTGCCGCTGGCGCTGCTGTGGTTCGGGCTCGGCCGCGGCAGCCTCGTCTTCGTGCTGATCCATTCGGTCCTGTGGCCTCTGGCGCTGAACACCTATGCCGGCTTCCAGGGGGTGCCCGAGACCTTGCGCATGGCGGGCCGGAACTATGGCCTGCGCGGCCTGCGCTACGTGCTGCAGATCCTGGTGCCGGCCGCATTGCCCGCGATCCTGTCGGGGCTGAAGATCGGATGGGCCTTCGCATGGCGCACGCTGATCGCGGCCGAACTGGTGTTCGGTGCCTCGTCGGGCAAGGGCGGGCTCGGCTGGTACATCTTCCAGAACCGCAACGAGCTCTATACCGACCGGGTGTTCGCCGGCCTCGCCATGGTGGTCCTGATCGGGCTGCTGGTGGAAGGGCTCGGCTTCGCGACCCTGGAGCGCCTGACGGTCCGGCGCTGGGGCCAGCAGCGATAGCGGCCGGCTCAGCCCGCCGGGATGAAGCGGGCGACCGACAACAGCAAATAGATCACCAGGCACAAGGCAACGACGTCGAAGCCCTCGCCCCGGACGATGCCAAGAACGCGCGCGGCCCAACGGGAGTCGCCCGGGCGAGCCGACGCATAGGAGGCCGGGAAGCGATGGCCGCAGCATTTGCAGGCCTTGGAATGGAGCCGGTTGGCGGTGCTGCACAGGCCGCAGACCTCCACCGTCGAGTGGGTGGCGGTGACCAACGCCAGATCGACGAGGTTGCCGAAGCCCGCGACGGAAGGCGTCGGTCGCGGGGCCGCCTCGGATGCGCGCGGAGGGATCATGGTCATCTCCTTGGCTGGGTCAACGTGACGCAATCCTGGGAACCTGCTCGCGCGGCAGCGCATGGGCGTCGCCGTGCCCCGTCAAGGCATGGATCACCTGCCGGACGAAATCGCGCGCGGACTGCTGCTCGTCCGTCTCGGCCCGGATTCCGGCCTGCTCGAAGCCTTCCTGCCGAACCCACGACAGCAATGCATGGTCCGACGCGGACAACTCGGGGTTGCCCTGCGCCTCGCGATGCGCCAAGGCCACCCGCAACGAGAAGCGCCACTCGACAGGGATGCCGAACAGGTCGTCGAGCAACCTGCTTGCGATCCGCGCCGCCCGCGGTCCCAGGGCGCAGGCCGCACTGTAGTGCGCAGCGAGGGCGGCCGAGACGTCGGGGGTGGTCATGGGGGCAGCTAGAGCAAGCCTTGGGCCTGTTCGATTTCCAGGCCGCGGCCGCCGGCCATCCTCGGCGCGTTGGCCGGTGCCTGGCGGCAGCCCTTTCGCGGGTCGGCAAGTTGCGCGCGGCGCCGGCCGATCTTGCGGCAATCCTTGCATCCGGACGCTGTTTTTGCCCGGTCGGCGAATCGCATAATGAGGCTCGCGCGGAACTGCCGTGACCGGCTCCGCCGACGCCATGAAGAACCTGACCCCGGACCATCTCGAAGAAGAACTCGGCAGCCTGATCGACAACGTCGTTCCGACCCGCGGCTATGCCATGACGCCGCTGGTGGGCATCGGTGGTTCGGCCGGCGCCATCCCTGCCCTGCAAGCCTTCCTCGGCAGCCTCCCACCCCACTCGGGCATCGCCTACGCGGTCGTCCTGCACCTGGCGGCAGAGCGCGAAAGCATGGTGGCCGAGATCCTGCAGCGCTGCACCTCGATGCCCGTGCTGCAGGTCAACGAGGCATTGAAGGTACAGCCCGACACCGTCTACGTCATCCCACCCGGCAAGGCCCTCAAATCGGCCGACGGCTATCTGCAGCTGGCCGACCTCGACCGTGCCCCGGGCAAGCGCGTGGCGGTCGACCTGTTCTTCCGCGGGCTCGCTGACACCCATGGCCCGCATGCCGGCGCGGTGGTGCTGTCGGGGGGCGACGGCGACGGCGCCATCGGGATCAAGCGGATCAAGGAACGCGGCGGCCTTACCATCGCGCAGGATCCGGCCGAGGCCGAGCATGCCAGCATGCCCGCCGCGGCGATCGCCACCGGCATGGTGGACTGGATCCTGCCGGTCGCCGAGATCTCGTCCCGCCTGCTCGACTACTACGGCATCGAGAAGCGCCTGCGCCTGCCGCCGGAAGAGGGCCCGCATCCGGCCGTCGCGCCCGCCTCGGCGCAGGCCGACGACGCGCCGCTGCGCGACGTCCTGGCCTTCCTGCGCGCACGCACCGGCCGCGACTTCGCCTACTACAAGCGCGCCACCATCGTGCGCCGGATCGCGCGCCGCATGCAGGTCAACGGGGTCGACAGCCTGACGGCGTACCTCGACTGCCTGCGCACCCGTTCCGGCGAGTCCGGGGCTTTGCTGCAGGACCTGCTGATCTCGGTCACCAACTTCTTTCGTGATGCCGAGTGCTTCGACGCCCTGAATCGCCACCTTCCGGCGCTGTTCGAGGGCAAGGGACCGAACGACGTCGTGCGCGTCTGGGTGGCCGCCTGCGCGACCGGCGAGGAGGCCTACTCGATCGCGATCCTGCTCCTCGAGTACGCGCGCACGCTCGAGGCCCCGCCGACCCTGCAGATCTTCGCTTCGGACCTCGACGAGAGCGCCGTCCAGGCGGGCCGCGACGGCCGCTATCCGATGGCCATCGAGGCCGACCTGTCGCCCGAGCGGCTGCGGCGCTACTTCATCAAGTCGCACGATGGCTATCGCGTTCGCCGCGAGGTGCGCGAGATGGTCCTGTTCGCCTCCCACGACCTGCTGCGAGATTCGCCCTTCTCGCGGCTGGACCTGATCAGCTGCCGCAACCTGCTGATCTACCTCGACCCGCTGGCGCAGGCGCGCGTGTTCGAGGTGCTGGGCTTTGCGCTGATGCCTCATGGCCGCCTGTTCCTCGGCGTCTCCGAATCGGTGGAAGACGGCAACCCGCATTTCCGCGTGCTCGACAAGAAGCACCGCATCTACGCCCGCCGCGACGTCCCGATCGCCGGCATCCCGTTGCCGGCTGGGCCCAGCAGCCTGGCCCTCGCGATGGACGTGGGGCGTGCCCTGCGCGAAGCCCCGGTCGTGGCCGGGCATGTCTTCCAGCAGGCCGCGCTCGGGTCGAGCCGCACCGGCCCGGACGGGCGCAACGCGTCCTGGGGCGACGTGCACCTGAAGCTGCTGGAGCACCTCTGCGCGCCGTCCCTGCTGGTCGATCGAAACGACGACATCGTCCATCTGTCGGCCAGCGCGGGCCGGTTCCTGCAGTACGGTGCCGGCGAGCCGACGCGCAACCTGCTGCGGCTCGTTCTGGCCGACCTGCGCATCGAATTGCGCGCGGCGCTGCACCAGGCGACGCGCACCGGCCTGGCGGTCGAGTCTCCACCCACCGCGGTCACGGTCGATGGCAGCGCGCGCCGGATCGCGCTCCGGGTGATCCCGGTGCGGGACGGAGGGCTGGACTTCACGCTGGTCATCTTCGATTCCCCGCCCCGGCCGCCCTCGGACGCCGATGCGCCGCCGGCGGTGCGCGTGGATGCCGATCCGCTCGTCCAGCAGCTCGACCACGAACTCGAGCGCATGCGCTCCCACCTGCAGGACACGGTCGAGCAGTACGAGAACTCCACCCAGGAACTCAAGGCCAGCAACGAGGAACTGCAGGCGATCAACGAGGAGCTGCGCTCGGCCACCGAAGAACTGGAGACCAGCCGCGAAGAGCTGCAGTCGATCAACGAGGAGCTGACCACCGTCAACCACGAACTCAAGTGCAAGGTGGACGAACTCGCGCACGCGAACAGCGACATGCAGAACCTCATGAACGCCACCGCGATCGCCACCGTGTTTCTGGACCGCGACTTGCGCATCACGCGCTACACGCCCGCAGCGGTGCGCCTGTTCAACCTGATTCCCGGCGACGTCGGCCGCCCGCTGTCCGATCTCGCCTCGCAGCTGCAATACCCCGCGCTGGGCGACGACGCGGCCCATGTGCTCGACAAGCTGATTCCCATCGAACGCGAGGTCGGGCGCGACGACGGCAGCTGGTTCATGGCCCGCCTGCTTCCCTACCGGACCACCGAGGACCGCATCGCTGGTGTCGTGCTGTCGTTCATCAACATCACCGAGCGCAAGCAGGCCGAGCAGGTGAGCCAGTGGCTGTCGACGGTGGTCGCCTCGTCGGTCGACGCCATCATCAGCTTCTCGCTCGAAGGCCAGATCCTGAGCTGGAACAGCGGCGCGCAGCGCATCTTCGGCTATGCGGCCGAAGAGGTCGTCGGCCGCTCGATCACGATGCTCGCGCCGGATGGCGACCCGCTCGAGCGCCTCGGCATCCTCGAGCGCGTGAAGCACAACCAGAGCGTCGAGAACCTCGAGACCGTGTATGTCGCGAAGGACGGGACCCGGATCGAGCTGTCGCTCACGGTCTCGCCGATCGTCGATCCCCACCGCATCGTCGTCGGCGCCACGGCGACCGCGCGCGACATCGGGGAAGCCAAGCGTGCGCAGGAGGCGCTGCGCCGCAGCGAGGAACACCTGCGGCTGGTGGTCGAGAACGCGCGCGACTACGCCATCTTCTCCACCGACATCCACCGGGTCATCACGAGCTGGAATGCCGGTGCCGAACGCCTGCTCGGCTACGCCGAGTCCGAAGTCAAGGGCCTTCCGGCCGACATCATCTTCACGCCCGAAGACCGGGCCGCCAATGCGCCGATGCAGGAGGCCGAGACCGCCACCTTCAACGCGCGGGCCGCTGACGAGCGATATCACCAACGCAAGGACGGCACCCGCTTCTGGGGCAGCGGCGTATTGATGCGCATGCATGACGGCAGCGGGCGCGTGATCGGCTTCGTCAAGATCCTGCGCGACCAGACCGCGGCGCGGGAAGCGCGGGCCGCGCTCGAATCGGCGGATGCGGCCAAGGACCGCTTCATCGCCGTGCTGTCGCACGAACTGCGCAATCCGCTGGCCTCCATGGCGAGCGCCTCCGACCTGCTGACCGGCGAACAGGCGAACGCGGACGAGCGGCGGCGTGCCGCGCAGGTGGTCCAGCGCCAGGTGCGCAGCATGAAACTGCTTGTCGACGACCTGCTCGATGTCTCTCGCCTGGCGATCGGGCAACTCGAACTGCGCCGGCTCGACGTCACCGTCGCGAACCTCGTCGGCGCGGCCGTCGAGACCGCCATCCCGCTGATCGAGGCCGCGGGACACACGCTCAAGATCGAACTGCCTTCGACGCCGGTCCATGTGCACGTCGATCCCTTGCGCATCGGCCAGGCCCTCGTGAACCTGCTCGCCAACGCGGCGCGCTACACGCCCGCGGGTGGCGCGCTGCTTCTGACCGCGCAGTCCGAGGCCGATTCGGTGCGGATCTCGGTGGTCGACAACGGCGTCGGCATGGCGCCCGAAACCATCGCCCGCATCTTCGAGCTCTATGCCCAGGGCCCCGCCGCGGCGGACCGCGCCAACGAAGGGCTCGGCATCGGCCTGGCCCTGGTGCGCAGCATCGTGGAACAGCACGGCGGGCGGATCGAGGCCTTCAGCGACGGCCTGGGCCGAGGCAGCCGGTTCAGCGTGACCCTGCCGCTGGCAGCACCGGTGGCGGAGCCGGTCCAAGCCGCGAAGCCGGAACCGGCGCGGTCGCCAACGCCGCTTCGGATCCTGGTGGCCGACGACAACGTCGATGCCGGCTGGACACTCGGCCGGCTGCTGCAGCTGGCGGGCCACGAGACCATGGTGGTGTCGAATGGGACGCAGGCGCTCGAGACGGCCGCACGCCTGCGTCCGGATGCGGCGATCCTCGATATCGGCATGCCGGACATCAACGGCGTCGACGTGGCGCGCGCCCTGCGGGAGCAAGCCTGGGCGGCGCGGATGGCTCTGGTCGCCCTCAGCGGATGGGGCGACGCGGCCACCCGTCACGACGGCGCCCAGGTCTTCGATGCGCACCTCACAAAGCCGGCGAGCACCGCCAAGGTGCTCGAGGCCGTGGTCCGGGCGCGGGAGGCCCGGGCCCGGGTTCAGGAAGACTGATACTCCTTGAGCCGGTTGTACAGCGTCTTCATGCTGATGCCGAGCAGCGCCGCCGTCGGCTCCTTGCGCCGCCG